>CAZXHQ010000491.1:0-3286 GCA_964640145.1 uncultured Rhodothermales bacterium
CGCGCGCGCCACCATGATGATTTGCGCCTCCGCCATGATGGTAAACCTGAGAAGAATCCACGAATTTAGGCAAAACGCCGGCGGTCCCGGCTATTTTGGACCGATAAATTGACTCCTGTGGCATTTGCAGAGACGATTTACGCACTTGCTAAGTGTTCTCCGGTCCGGCCTGCCCGGAAATCATCAAGCTATCGCTATAGCCTGAACATCGGGCCGATGCGGTCGCCTCGATCAAACCGGGTTCTTTCGGTCGACCCAAGGTTGAAGGTTTCTCATTCCTGATCGACGCGCCGAATTCGACAGAACCTTCAACCTTCAACCTTCAACCTTTAACTCCTCTGCGCGCCTCACTTGCATTATGACACTCTCGAAAGAGCAGAATCCTCGCCGCGTCTCGGGCCTGTTCCGGGATGTCTGTACGGCCGAACGCGGCGTCAATCCGGAAACGCTGCAGCAGGTGCTCACCCTCGCCACCGAGATCGCACGCGAAGGGCGCGAAGGGAGACGCGTCGGCACCCTCTTCACCGTCGGAGACGCGGATGCGGTGTTGATACGCTCGAGGCGGCTCGTGCTGGACCCGCTCTACGGTCATGCGGACGAGAGCAAGCGCATCGAAGATTCCTGGGCGCGAGAGAGCTTCAAGGAATTCGCGCAGCTGGACGGCGCCTTCGTCGTCGCCGACGACGGCGTGGTCGTCTCGGCGGGCCGGTTCATAGAGTGCCGGATGAAAGATATCGAGCTGCCGACGGGACTGGGCACCCGACATCTGGCCGCCGCCTCCATTTCGAAAGCGACGGGGGCCGTAGCGGTGGTGGTGTCCGAGAGCGCCGTGGTGCGGGTGTTCGATGACGGTGAGATCATCTCCGAGATCGTGCCGGAGCTGTGGATTCTGGAACGCTTCGGATGGGGCTTTCTGGGGCCGGAGGCCGATCGCCAGACGGAAGGCGGTACGACGGTGTTTCAGAAGCCGAGCTGAGAGCCGTCGGCGCACCGCCGAGAGCGGGGAGAACGGACGCGGCCTCACAACGTTAGATATTCGCTATGGATAGAACCCTCATTGCACACGTCCCATCATGCCCGAGATACCCGTACTGGACCTCGAGGTCGGCTTCATCGACGAACCGGTGGATCCGACGCTCAACCTGTTCGACGAGATCGAGCGCCTGAAGAAGGAGAAGAACGCCGTGCTCCTGGCGCATTATTACCAGGAGCCGGATATCCAGGACATCGCCGACTACATCGGTGACTCGCTGGGTTTGTCGCGGCAGGCTGCCGATACGGATGCGGACATCATCGTCTTCGCCGGCGTCCATTTTATGGCGGAGACGGCCAAGATCCTCAATCCGACCAAGAAGGTCATCCTGCCGGATCTGAACGCCGGCTGCTCGCTGGCCGACTCGTGCCCGGCGCCCGATCTGGCTGCGTTCAAGCAGCAATACCCGGATCACGTCGTGGTCTCGTACATCAACTGCACGGCCGGCGTCAAGGCGCTCAGCGACGTCATCTGCACCTCGTCGAACGCCGCGCACATCATCTCGCAGATTCCGGAGGACCAGCCCATCCTTTTTGCTCCGGACCGCAATCTGGGGCGGTACCTGATCCGCGAGACCGGACGCGACATGGTCGTGTGGGACGGAGTCTGCATCGTCCACGAGACCTTCAGCGAGCAGAAACTCCTCCGCTTGAAGGTGCGCCATCCCGACGCGCTCGTGCTGGCCCACCCGGAGTGTGAGGAGGTCGTGCTCCGTCATGCCGACCACGTCGGATCGACGAGCTCCATCCGCCGCTTCGCCCGGCAGAGCGCCGGCACGGAATTCATCGTGGCGACGGAGGAGGGAATCCTCCATCAAATGCGGAAGGACAATCCGAACAAGACCTTCATCCCGGCTCCGCCGGAGAGTGGATGCAACTGCAGCCAGTGTCCGCATATGCGGCTCAACACGCTGGAGAAGCTCTACCTCTGCCTGCAATTTGAGGAGCCGGAGATCACCATGGACGAGGCTACGCGCCTCGAGGCGCTCAAGCCGATCGAGCGAATGCTCGAGATGAGCAGGGGCGTGAAGTAGCCCGAGGACGTCGCCGGGCTGCTACTTCTTGACGTCCCGCTGCAAGCATACGTCCTCCAGGGGACAGATCCCGCAGCGGGGATTGCGTGCCAGGCAGATCTGGCGGCCGTGCCAGATGAGGGCGTGGCCGAGGAAGATCCATTCATCCTGTGGAAAGCGGACTATGAGATCCTGCTCGACCTTCACGGGCCGTTTTTCATCCGTGAGTCCGATACGGTATGCGATGCGCTTGACATGCGTGTCCACGACGATTCCCGCAGGCTCACGGAAGTACGTTCCCAGCACGACGTTGGCCGTCTTCCGGGCCACTCCGGGCAGTTTAAGGAGCTCGTTCATCTCGTCCGGCACGTCGCCGTCATATTCATTCAGAATCTTTCGAGCCGCGCCGAGGACGTGCTTCGTCTTATTGCGAAAAAAGCCGGTCGAGCGGATGTCCTCCTGAAATTCTTCCGGATCGGCGTCAGCGAACGCTTCCAGAGTGGGATACTTCTCGAAGAGCTCGGCCGTCACCTTGTTTACGATCGCGTCGGTAGACTGGGCCGAGAGGATAGTGGCGATCAGCAGCTCGTGCGCGGAGGAATAGTTAAGCGCGCAGTCGGCGCCGGGATACAGATCGTGCATCACTTCCAGGGTACGCCCGGCACGCCGATCGAGGTCAGCCTGCTTCTCACTCATGTACCGTCTCCCGTCTGTGGTTCAAAAATCAAATCGGATGCCGGTGAAGGGCTCGAAGCGCCGTTGAACGAGGTAGCGTTCGCGGCCGTCGTCCCCGACGCCCACCTTCTCGAACGTGTACCGGGCGTGAACGAAGACCCAGAACGGACCTGCGAACCGGTAGTCGGTACCGAATGCGAGCGCGGTCTGATCGCCCAGCGTGTTGAAGAGGCTGAAAATTCCGAGCAGACCGCCGCGGTCCATGCCCACGTTGATACGCAGCCGGTTGGGTTGATGAAAGAAGAGCCGCAGGTGGTACTCGCTCAAGCGCTGCGAGCCGTAATGCCGTCTGAAATAGTACCAGAACTCGAACCGCTCGAAAAGTAGCAGACGAAATTCGGTCTCGAAGTCGTTCCCTCCCGCGGCGTCCTTCAGCTCGACGCCTTCGTATTCGACGGTCCGCCCCCCTTCGAGGTATTTCTGCGAGGCGATAATGCGTGCGGCGGGGTTGCTGATCGGGTAGAAGGATCCGACGTAGCCTGGAATGAATTCACGGCCGTTGTAGT
>CAZXHQ010000492.1:0-3279 GCA_964640145.1 uncultured Rhodothermales bacterium
GGATCGAGAGGCTGACCCGCTGCGAACCTCGCCGAGCAGGGCGTCGATGTCGTCTCGTATGCGCTGGGCCTTCTCGCGAGCATCCTCCACAAGCTGATCGCCGGTGCGGCGCGCCTCGCTGTCGCCGTCCCGATTCGACAGCTGTTCGACGAACTGCCCGAGCTGGTCGGCCAGATGCTCGAGCTGATACGCCACGCGACGCCGCAGCTTTTGCCCTTCTTCCGGCGCCAGCAGGAGCCCGACGGTGAAACCGGCGACGCCGCCGGCGATGATGCCCCAGGCTCCAGCCCGAATGACGCTACTTAGAGAATAGTCTTTCATATGCTGTACGCACCGAATTGTGTACGAGCGAATATGGGATGGATCGCGACGCCTTCCGAGAGGTCGGTCCGGAATCGTCTCGATGATACATCCGTTAAAGATAACATGAACGGCGTGACCGCACGACCTTCAATCCGTCCAGAACCGATAAGAATCTATTAAAAACAAAAAAAGCCACCGCCGGGAGAACCGACCGTAGCTTTATGTGCAGGCAGCAGCTTGTACGCGGAGTCGCTCCTCCGCACGCACCACCTGCGGAGCGGAATACAGCCTACTTCGCTTTTTTCTTGTGGCGGTTTTTGCGAAGGCGCTTTTTCCGCTTGTGGGTGGCAATCTTGTGTCGCTTACGTTTACGGCCGCAAGGCATAGGCACGTTCCTCCGGACTCTCTAGGATCGATGTTCATCGTTCGTATGTAGACCATTATTACGCCTGCGGTTTGTTTGTGTTTCCGTACTGCCGCGCGGTGGGCGCGGGGTCCGGCGGCGGTCTTCGGTACGACGCCGACGTTTTTTCGAGGCGGGCCTTCTGGCGCGTTGCATCGCCGGTGGACGGTCCCAGGTTGGTTTAGCCCTCTTAGCCACGTATCTTGCCATTCATTCCCGGGCCGACCCCACCTTCTCAATATTCATTGCGCGTACGAAGTCTTGGGTATGCTGCCGACACCGCCGTATGAGATTCATGAACTGGGCGCCTTTCGGTATATCGACGAAGGGCCCGTCAGCGATCTGCCGACGATCGTGCTCTTGCACGGGATGTTGGGGAATCTGAGCAACTGGGCGGCCACGGTCGGCGACGTGGCCGAGAACCAGTACCGGGTCGTCGTTCCCGTGCTGCCGGTCTACGCCCTTCCCATGAAGGAAACGAGCGTGCGGGGCCTCGTCGATTACGTGCACGCCTTTATCACCGAGCTCGGCCTGGAGTCCGTCACCCTGGTCGGAAATTCGCTGGGTGGTCAGGTAGCCATTCTCTACGCCCTGTCCCATCCGGACCGCGTCTCCGCCATGATCCTGTCGGGAGCGTCCGGCATTTATGAGGCCGAGATGGGTACGGGCACGCCGCGCCGGCGGGACCGAAACTTCATTCGTGAACGAGCGGCCGTCACCTTCTTCGAGCCCCGGCACGTCACCGACGATCTCGTCGACGAGATGGTCGACATCGTCAACGATCGCGCGCGCGTGGCCCGACTTATCAAGATGGCGCGGTCGACCAAGAAAGAGACGGTCGCCTCGCGCCTCGACGAGATCAGCGTTCCTACGCTTCTGGTCTGGGGACGCAACGATCTGATCACGCCGCCGGACGTCGCCGAGGAATTTCGTGACCGCATCAGCGCCTCGGAGCTGCACTTCATCGATGAATGCGGACACGCGCCCATGATCGAGCGTCCGGAGAAGTTTAACCCGATCATGATCCGCTTCCTCCGCAAGACGATCGGAACGGAGACCATAGCGATCTAGGCCTGCATCCATCCGTACGCGCGGATCGGGTCGTACCGCAGCCGGCGTACGTCAGAGGCCGCGGCGTTCTCGCCGCGCACGTCCACCGAGCGGATATTTCGGCGGTGAAATCCCTGACCCGGCTTCCTGCGCGCCGACCATTCCACCGTTTCAGGGATCCTCCGGGTCCAGGTGGCGTACGTACATATGTGCATGCGGAAGCATCCAGCCGGTTCGGCAGGGCATTCATATGTGCCTCGCCTTCGAAGCAGGTGACCCGTAGATTGTACGTAAGTGTATGATTCACCATACACTTACAGCGAAAGGAGCAGGCCGGAACGCGCTATTTGACAGATTTGATACGGCGCGGCCCTCGTTGGCACGGCTATTGTCACATATGAAAGTAGCTTCGGGACGCCTCCTTTCCCGGAGCTCTCGGCGCGGCCCACATCTCAACTGGTCGCGCCAACTGCGGATAACCTCCGCAATGCCAGGCAGCGTGTTTGGGTGAGCGCGCTGCCTGGCTTTTTTTTGGGCCCGCGCGTTTTTTGGGGGTCCACGCGCGAACGAAACGGGGGCCGATCGATAAGAAGGATTATCCGGGGTAAAACAGAGAGCGGCATGAAGCACATCGGAACGAGTACGTGGGTCGTTGCCGGGGCCTTTCTGCTCCTGTCTGCCTGCACGCCTTCGCTCTCGCCTCTCTACCGCGACTACACCCCGGCCATGGATTCGGCGTCGGTGGAGGCGCGCATACTCTCCGCACTCGGCGAGGCCGGCTGGGATACGGTGGCGACGAATCTTCCCAACGCCATCGCGACCGAGGAGCGGGTGCTGAGCAACTGGGGCATCTATAAGGTGGCGGCCTCCCTGGAGGTGGCGCCCCTGGGGCAGGACCACGTCCGCCTCTACGTCCACCCGTACCGGCAATACTTCATCGGCGGAAAGGGCAAGATCATGTATCTCACCCGCCGCGTGGAGACCAGGTTTATTCCGGAGATCAACGAGGCCTTCGAGAAGTACGGCCTGAGGCTCGCCGGCACGCCTTTTGAAAGGGATAGTACGATCCTGCAATAGCGACCAAGAGTTTGATCTGGCAGGCGATAAGGGCGCGCCGGAGTTCTTCCTACCGGAACCCGAGGGGTGCTCTCACGTTGGTTAATAAAGACGCGGAAACGCGCCTCGTTCTTTCAAAAATTGGGGATGTCATGGATTCGACGGGTGGCAAACGTGCTGCAAGCTGCGTGTCGAGCTTCTCAGCGTAGCTCGTAAATCTTTGCTGGGAACATGCAAATGCGAACGATTACTCGTACGCGATGGCGGCGTAAAGCCCCCATCTGTCTCATGTGGTGCCCGTTCATCGGCCTGCACTGAGGCATCGACTTAGATGAACTAGTTGTGGCCATGCCGGCTGAATAGGCCACAGCGAAATTCCATCAGCCTTTGCCCAGCGTCAGGCTTTAGTCGGCCGGCTGTTGATGCGGGTGAGCATAAGAAGGCCGACTACGCACGTAGAGGTTTGT
>CAZXHQ010000493.1:0-3273 GCA_964640145.1 uncultured Rhodothermales bacterium
CCTTGCGCACGAAGATGCGGGCGAGCTGGTAGTATGCCGGGGCGCGCTCGGGATCCAGAGCCAGAGCGATGCGCGCGTACGCCTCGCTCCGCTCGAGCTGGCCGAGCAGCGCCGCATTCCACGAGAGACGAATATGGAACTCGGCATCTTCCATGACGCGTTCGGCGGCCGCATCGAGCGACTCGATCGCAAGGTGCTTGTCGCCGGCCAGGCGCGCCGCTTCACTGAGCACGAGATACGCCTCGGCATCACGATGAGCGAGCTGGACGGACTGTTTTGCATCACGCAGCGCTTCCTCATAGCGGTCCATCGACATGAGGATCTGGGCTCGGAGCTTAAGCGCCTCGGCATCGTTGGGACGCTGGTTGAGGACCCGGTCGACCCGCGCCTTCGCCTCCAGTACGCTCGCCCCGCTCTTCCAGGCCGTCTCGGCCCGATGAAACTGCATGTCGAGCTCCGGTGGTCTCAGATCCTGGGCCGATGCAGCGGACCCCATCCCGCCGCTCAGCAGCAGCACTACGGCCCATGTCAGCCAACTCATCGGTCTCATCTATCCAAACCTCACGGCAACGTACTCCATACGGTCCTTCATCCGTCCAACTAGGTGTCAAGAATCATTCCACTGCGGACCGTGGACCGTGAGGCGTATATTTGGTGTCCAAACGTTCACTTTCGCATTCAGTACCGACCTGTAGATGACACACTCGTCCGACCCTGCCCGCGACGTCGTCGACAGGGCGTCGGCCCGGCTCTCGACGCGCCGGCTGGGCCGGGTCATGCGCACCTACGAGGTTGCGACGTCCACGAACGCGCTCGCCCTCGAATGGGCCGAGCACGGAGCGCCTGCGGGCGCCGTCGTGTATGCGGAGTATCAGGAGCAGGGTCGCGGCCGGATGGGCCGCACGTGGTCGGCCCGGGCAGGCTTGAATCTAACGTTTTCCGTCATCCTTCGTCCGACGCTGTCGCCCGACCGCTGGGGCATGATCACCATCGCCGCGGGCGTGGCGATCGCTGAAACGATCGAATTATTCACCGACCCGGTGCGTGCGCAGATCAAGTGGCCGAACGACATACTGCTCGACGGCAGGAAATGCTGCGGGATGCTGCTGGAATCGACCTCCTCGACTCGGCGGTCGGGCGATCGCAGCGTCGTCCTGGGCATCGGTCTCAACGTGAACCAGGACAGGTTCCCGGCGGAACTCGAGAAGGTGGCGACGTCCATTCTGCTCTCGACCGGCCGGCCGGCCGGCAGACCCGATCTACTTGCCGGCATCCTGAACCATCTCGAAGAGACGCTCGAGGCGCTGATCAGAGATGAACGCGATGTCCGAACGCGCTATCTGGCGCGTATGCGTGATTTGAACGCTCCGGTCGAGCTGCGCTTTACGGAGCGCGGCGGAACGATCCGAGGGGTGGCCTCCGGACTGGACGAGACGGGCGGGCTCCTCCTGTCGACCGACAAAGGCATGCACGTCTATCACGCCGGTGAGGTTACCAGATCCACCTGAACCATGTGGCTTGTTTTCGACATCGGCAACAGCTGGATAAAGGGCGGCGTCTTTATCGAGGATCGTCTCGAGCGCACCTTCGTGCTGCCGCACGACGCGGCCTCGCTGGCGGCGGGACTGGATGCCGAAATGGATGGGCTGAAAGGAGCCCGCCCTCCCGTCGGACTGGCTTCCGTCGTGCCGGCCAGCACCGAACAGGTCGCCGGCCTGCTGCGATCTCGAGATCTGGAGGTGACGCTCATCGACTCGGCCATGCGGCTGCCCTTCGAGATGGCGTATCGGACGCCTCGGACGCTCGGCACGGACCGGCTCGCTGCGGCTGCGGCGGCGTGGATGCTATATGGAAAAACGCTCCGCCGAAACGTCGTCGCCCTCGACGCGGGAACGGCCTTTACATATGACGTCGTCGGTAGAGACGGCGTCTACCTCGGAGGAAGTATCGCTCCGGGTCCGGCGCTCATGCAGCGTGCGCTGCACGCGGATACGGCGCAGCTTCCCGAGGTGCCGCTCGAGCTTCCCGGCTCGCCGATCGGGCGCTCGACGAGGGAAGCGATCCAGGCGGGCGTCATGTACGGTTTTATCGACAGCGTGCGCGGACTCCTTGAGCGAATCCGCGCCGCGCTGGACGACGACGTCTTCGTCGTCGCTACAGGGGGCTGGAGCCGCCTCCTTCACGCGCACGTGAGCGCCGTGGACGAGGTCGATCCCCACCTCGTCCTACGAGGCGTCCGCATCCTCATGACCATGAACCGCTGACCTATGCGTGCTCGCGACGCGTGGCCCGCCGCGCGACGTTTCGGCGAGGTCGCACTATTCGACGTCGCGCCGCAGGTCGGCGCCTTTGACGAGAACGAGGTCGATCTTCTTCGTCTCCTCGTCCTCTTCGGTCGCGTTCGGATCGTACTGATATCCGTCCGGGTGCGTCCACTCGAGAAGGGGCTCGAGGTCTTCGAGCGACTCGCGGACGATGAAGTTTACGAGCTTGCCTTCGAGCCGGGCCTTCTCGTCGGTGATTTCGGTGCGCTTTCCGTCGTCTTGTTCATAGAAGGAAACGCGAACGATCCGCTCGTAGGTGGCCTCGTCGTCCCAGGCGGCCATCTGCACGGCCGGAAGCAGGTTCCACACGAACGCTCCTTCGAGCTCCTTATTGAGAACGGGACTGATGAGGGGACGCCAGTAGTCCGACAGCTTGCCGATCCCCGGTACGACGGCGCTCATCGGCAGCCGATGATCCGGTATCAGGTCGTCCGGTCGGAGCAGACCGAAGAGGCCGGAAAAGATGATGCCGTTTTCGAGAAGCCGGCGCTGGGCGCCGGTCGGAAGCCCGGGGAAGTCCATCGCGTCGTACATCACGCCCGGGCTAAAGCGGTCGAGGGCCGACATGAGCGGCGCGTCGTAGATCTCTGAATTCACCCCGAGCACCGCCTCCACTTCTTCGCCCCCTACGCCGAACATCTCTTCGAGCCCCTCTCCTTCTTCGATCGCCTCCTGCATCGCGCTGATGAGCTTACGGCGATCCGTGTTCAGCTCGTTGAAATAGTTGAACGTGTTCGACGTGCGGTAGTCGAACATGTCCGGAGCGAAGGGATTCCCGCCGGACTGCGTCGTCTCGGAAGGCGGCAGAAGAATTGAAAAGTTGGGCATACGTGCGGCTGCTCTGGCCAGGTGAAGTCTTGATGTGGCGGGGATCGGATGCTATTCCGCGGGAGTGGATCGAGAGGCTGACCCGCTGCGAACCTCGCCGAGCAGGGCGTCGATGTCGTCT
>CAZXHQ010000494.1:0-3248 GCA_964640145.1 uncultured Rhodothermales bacterium
CGGGCAGGTGAGCGAGCGCGTCGACCCACGCCTGCGCGTTCGCGCCTCGAGCTCCACCCCGCAGCTGCCGGCACGGCATGTAGAGGGGCGTCAGTAGGATCGCGCCAAAAGCCGACGACGCCGGCACCCCGCCGGCCCATCGAGCTTAGACGGAGCTCAGGCGCGCACCGGACGCCTTCATCGGAGCATTTCTCGTCGGGTGCGCGTTACCATTTCGTCAGCGAGGAGGGACGTGGCCGGCCGCCTCCGCGAGGGACCGCGCTGCGTAGATGGAGTTCGTACGCAGCATCCGGAAGCCGGCCTTTCGCCATCGGACTACAGTATCATGCGCGCACGCACACTTCCCGCCGTCGTCACGCTTCTCCTCTTCCTCGCCGCGCCGGCGACGGCCGACGACGGCTATCGCCTCTGGCTGCGCTACGATGCGGTCACCGACGAAGCCCTCCTCGAGCACTATTCCGATGCCATCTCCGCCGTCCTCGTCGAAGGCGCCTCGCCCACGGCCGAGATTATCCGCGCGGAGCTGCATTCGGCGCTCGAGGCGATGCTCGGGCACGCCGTCGATGAAGCCGACGACGTTTCCGTAAGCGGCACGCTCGTCGCAGGCACACCCTCCACATCCTCCCTCATCGAACGCCTCCGCCTCGATCTGAGCGAAGCCGGCCCGGAAGGTTATCTCATCCGATCCGCCGAGCTAGACGGGCGCTCGATCATCGTCATTGCCGGTGAGACCGACGTCGGGGTCCTTTACGGCACGTTCGCATTCCTCCGGCTCCTGCAGACCCGCCAGCGGCTCGACGACCTCGCCATCACTGAGTCGCCGCGCATCGACCTCCGCGTGCTGAACCACTGGGACAACCTGGACCGCACCGTAGAGCGCGGATATGCCGGATTCTCCTTGTGGGATTGGCACAAGCTGCCGGACTTTCTCGACCCGCGGTACGCCGACTACGCGCGGGCCAATGCCTCGGTCGGCATTAACGGGACGGTGCTCACGAACGTAAACGCCGACGCCACCGTGCTTACGCCGGCGTACCTCGAAAAGGTAGCCGCCCTGGCCGACGTGTTTCGGCCGTACGGCATCCGCGTTTATCTGACGGCACGCTTCAGCGCTCCTATGGAGATTGACGATCTCGATACGGCCGATCCTCTCGACGCCGAGGTCCGCCAGTGGTGGCGGGCGAAGGTCGAGGAGATTTATGAGTTCGTGCCGGACTTCGGAGGCTTTCTGGTGAAGGCCAACTCGGAAGGTCAGCCGGGGCCGCAAGACTACGACCGCTCCCATGCGGACGGCGCCAACATGCTGGCCGACGCGCTTGCGCCCCGCGACGGGGTCGTGATGTGGCGGGCGTTCGTGTATTCCGATGACGAGCCGGAAGACCGGGCGAAGCAAGCCTACAACGAGTTCAAGCCGCTCGACGGCCGGTTCCGCGACAACGTGCTCGTCCAGGTGAAGAACGGTCCAATCGACTTCCAGCCGCGCGAACCGTTTCATCCGCTCTTCGGCGCCATGCCCCAGACGCCGCTCATGATGGAGTTTCAGATCACGAAGGAATATCTGGGACAGGCGACGCATCTGGTCTATCTCGCGCCCATGTGGAAGGAGGTGCTGGAATCCGACACGTTCGCCGAAGACCCCGGATCCCTCGTCGCCAGGGTGATCGACGGTTCGCTCCAGGGCACGCAGCCCACGGGTATCGCAGGCGTCTCGAACATCGGAACGGACCGCAACTGGTGCGGATCGGTCATGAACTGCGCCGACTGGTACGCCTTCGGCCGCCTGGCATGGGATCACTCCCTCTCGTCGGCCGGCATCGCGGACGAGTGGATCCGCATGACCTTCTCCAACGACGACGACTTCATCGAACCGGTGAGAAACATGATGATGGCGTCCCACCAGGCCGCCGTCAACTACATGACGCCGCTCGGCCTGCATCACCTCATGGCACGGGGGCACCACTACGGGCCCGGTCCGTGGGTCCGTGGAGGTCCCCGCGCAGACTGGACGTCCGTCTACTACCATAGGGCCGACTCGACGGGTATCGGGTTCGACCGGACCAAGACCGGAAGCAATGCCGTGAGCCAGTATCAGGGCCCGCTGCCGGACATCTTCGGGTCCATAGAGCGCGTGCCGCAGAAGTATCTCCTCTGGTTCCATCACGTGCCATGGGACCACGAGATGGCTTCCCGGCGAACCCTCTGGGAGGAACTCGTGCATCGCTATCAGGAGGGCGTCGAGACGGTGCGATGGATGCAAGAAACCTGGGCTTCACTCGAGGGGATGATCGACGAGCGCCGATATGAACAGGTGGCGGACTTTCTGGACATCCAGGAACGGGAAGCGCAGTGGTGGAGAGACGCGAGCCTGCTCTATTTCCAGACGTTCTCGAACCGGCCGCTCCCGAAAGGCTACGAGGAGCCCGCTCGCCCGCTGGAGTTCTACATGAATCTGAAGCATCCGTACGCGCCGGGAATCTGAAAGGGGAGGAGGAAAGCCGGCCCCGTGCCGAAGCCGCCGGCGTGACGCCGCGCAACCGAAATGCGAAGGCGCGAAACGTCGATCGAATCGGCATGCGATCAGTCCCGGTCGGCTGCCTGGAAATACAGAATGGGCCCCTCGCCTTCATCGCTCGCTGTCGACCCAAAGAATGAGGCGCTGACCGGACCCAGGGGTCGAAGCATGATACCGCGGGTCTGTCCGTCGATCATGCGCCGGATGACGGGGCGCGGGATCGTAATCAGCGTGGTCGCCCCCTTCTCCGGATCGGGCGCCACGTCCACGATCATCTGTGGGCTAACTACGTCCGCCAGGGCCTGCCCGTTCGTGAAACGGTCGTGCGTGAGCGTCTCGCCGGTCCAGGCGGGATCGCCGCCGCGAATTTCCACGAGGCGAATCTGGCCGAACTCATCGAGCGCGTAGTCACCTCGCTGCAGCGAGTACGTGGTCAACGCGAGAACGGCGGAGCCGGACGCGTCCTCGTACCCATCGAGATTCCACCTCAGCACGGCGAGCCGGGTGCCGTCTACCGTGAGCACGGGGACGTCGGAGCCGTCGATCCGCCAGCCGGACAGGTTGACGTCGGGATGATCGAGATCGATCATGCCGGCTTCCGCCACTTCGAGGCGCTTCGAAAAGCTCTCCAGAGGAGGGACGGGAGGATCATACGGCACCTGTTCCCCGCGATCCGGACCGGTGCGGGTCGTATCCACGACATCCACCCGAAAATAGTCGACGTCGAGGCGGTACC
>CAZXHQ010000495.1:0-3229 GCA_964640145.1 uncultured Rhodothermales bacterium
GGGTATGCCGACAAGCCGGCCGTGATCATTGCGACCTGGAACGGAATCGGCAGGATACCTACCAGGAGAATCGCCAGGAAACCGTACTGGGCGAACAGACCGCGAAAGGCATCGTAAGCGCTTTGATAGCCGAACGTCTCGATGAACCATACGCCCACCGATTGGAATAGTAGCAAGCCCGCGCCGTATCCGACAACGGAGGCGAGTAGACAGGCGCCTACAGCGACGGTGGCAATCAGCCAGATCCGGTGGCGATTGGCGGCCATGAACGGAATCAGAACGATCTCGATCGGGATCGGCACGATGATGGTCTCGAGGAACGACATCACGGCAATGAGCCAAAGGGCGTGTTTGGAGCGGTTGAGCCGCTCGAGCCATGCGCGCGCTCGGTTGCGGAGTAACGCGTTCTTCCGGCCTGGTGGCGGAACGGCGCTCGGCATGGATTAGGGGTCGATGCGCCTGAAGCGCGCATTCAGCACGCAGTAGACCCCGTAGCAGACAAACCCGAGGCCGATGAGCCCGAGCCAGACCGCGCCGAACGGTTCGTCGTAGAACGATCTCATCGCGCCGGCCAGCCCCCGTGCCTCGTTGGGATCGGCTTGCAGGGCCGCGCGAATGAAGAACCATCCGATGAGGCCGAATGCGACGGCGCGCGCGGCAATGCCGAAACGAGAGATTCGGATACTCCACTTGTGCGTGTCGACGCCCATCTCGTCCAGCTTCCACGCGTCGCTGAAACTGATCGCGTACGCGCGATACGCCTGAAAACAACCTACGCCGATGAATACGACTCCGATCGCTGCGACGATCCAGATGCCTCCTTCGTACCGCATCAAAATGCCGGCGGACTGCTGGCTCCCGTCGCCGCCGCCAGACGATGAGCGGCCGAAGCCGTCGACGAGCAGAGTGAGCGTCGTAAAGCTCAATACCGCATAAGTGAGCCCGCTGACGATGAGCCCCGTCCGCTGTGCCAGGCCCTTCAGGTCGCTGCCCTTGTGCTCCGGGTCCGTGATGGCTTGAACGAAGCGCCACACGACGTACCCGATCAGTCCCACGACGATGGTCCAAAGCAGAGCCTGCCCGAAAGGCTGCGAGCGCAGCGATTCGATCGCACTGCGGGTGCCGACGATGCGGCCTCCGCCGAAGCCGAGCGCCGTCATGAATGCCAGAATGCCGACCGTGCCGTAGACGAAGCCCTTGATCGTGTAGCCGCCTCGGGCGGCATATTCGATGGCCCTGCCGGTGTTCGTCCGGCTCATAAACGAGCCGCGCGAGGCACTACGCGTGGGCATCAATCCTTCGCGGCATTGAGCTCGTTCGAACGCTCCGCCAGTTCGGTCATGTACTCGTCCGACTGGTATATCCTCTGGAGTGCCGTGTCGAGCTTGTCGACATCCTCGGACTTACCTAGGGCTTGCGAATAGGCCTTGGCCGTGCCGAATCCGGCGATGCCGTAGTGACACATGCGCTGATACTGCGCGATGATCGCCAGATCGCGAACCGCTCCTGCAAGGCTGCGTTCGACGGAGTGCCTTCGCGCTTCCTTCACGAGGCCTTCCATGCCTTTGCAGCGCTCTTCTCGCGCCTGGCCCCCGGAGCGCTCGATCAGATCCTGAAGCATATCCGAATGCTTGTGAATCCCGTCGGCGGATTTCTCCAGCCGGTCGCCGAGTTTGCGATCCTCGGCGGTCTTGGCCATCTCGCGGACGACCTCCATCATCTGCGTATTGGCGGACCAAAGATCCTGCAGTTCCTCGACGTAAAGTTTCGTGAGATTGCTTGGCGTGGCCATGTCCCATTCCCCCTTTGCGATCCTCTAATCCGAAGCGTGGTCATGGATGAGCTGCAAAAACCGCGCCAGAAAGTGCGCCGGCGGAGTCGGGCCCGCGGTACATGCACGCGCGTCGCCACGCGCCGCGCTTCGCGAGGGCGAGACCGAAGTTGATTTATTTGTTGGTTTGTCACTACTATTCCTTCGACGTTCTAACAAGCTAGATCGTCGGAAGAGGCGCGAAAAGCCGACCCCGCGCGGGCAAGGAGGCAGAAAAGTCGTGCGGAGACAACAGACCAACGAGGGGCGAGAGCATGAGAATGCGAAACTTTACACGAGACTCGGGTGCCGGCGGGGCGGGCGGCGAGCGCGCGCCGTTGGTGATCGGTGCATTGGCCGCCGCGTGCGTTGCTCTATTGGGCGGCTTGCCGGCGCAAGCGCAGCAGGAGTCGGAGCCGAGCAGCCGTCCCGTTCTCGAGGAGATCACGGTCACGGCGCGTTTTCGCGAAGAATCTTTGCAGCGGACGCCGCTTGCGATTTCGGCGATCACGGCCGCCTCGCTCGAGGCGAACGGGGCAACCAATGTCATCGACGTAGCCGATTGGGCGCCGAACGTCACGATCGACCAGCTCGGTTCCGGTTGGGGGCCGACGGTTGCCGCCAACATACGCGGCATCGGTTTCGACGACTTCAAGCCGGTCGAAGAGCCTGCCGTGACGATCTACCTCGACGACGTGGTCCTGGGCCGTCCCACGGGCGCGATTCTCGATCTGCTGGACCTCGAGCGGGTCGAGGTGCTGCGCGGGCCGCAGGGCACGCTGTTCGGGAAGAACGCAATCGGCGGCGTCGTACGCCTGATCACGCGCAAACCCGGTGAAGGAGAGGAGGGCGGCAACGTCGAGCTTACGGTGGGCACCTACGATCGCCTCGACGTGCGCGGCTCGTTCGAGAACACGCTAATCGAGGACAAGCTTTTCTCGCGCGTCTCCTATGTGTCGAAGCGCCGTAACGGCTGGCAGGAGAACGTGGATTTCCGTTGCTACATGATCGAGCAAGGCACGCCGGAACTGGCCGGCGTCAACGACGGTATCGTCGGCTGGACGCCGGACCCGGCCGGCGGTCCCGGTACGCCGGTCTTCGGCGTCGTCGGCAGCGCCGAGGACAACGCTTTCGCCTTGCCCACGCGCACTTCGGAGCGCGGGACGGACCGCAACTGTGTGGTCGGACGGTTCGGCGACGAGAATACCGAGGCCGCGCGCGGCGTATTGCGATTCGTGCCGAGCGACACCTTCGAGGTCAGCGTCGCGGCGGACGTTACCAATCAATCGGCGACGAGCCCATATGACTTTCTCGAGGCCGCGAATCCCGATACGGATCTGGGCACGTTGTTCAACAACACGGTGGCACTGCCCAGTTGGGGTATCCCCTGGGACGACCGCTTCGTTCCCGATGACGAAG
>CAZXHQ010000496.1:0-3220 GCA_964640145.1 uncultured Rhodothermales bacterium
GGCGAGCGCGATGGACTGCTTGGCCCCGTTCGAACAGAGCACCTCATCCGGCGCGTAGTCCAGCCCGTTGTCCTGCTCCAGCTTTCGGCAGATCGCCTGGCGAAGCTCCGGCATGCCCATATTCTCCGTGTAATGGGTGTGCCCGTCCCGGATGGCCGCCGCACCGGCCTCGGCGATCGGAGACGGGGTATCGAAGTCGGGCTCGCCGGCACTCAGTCCGATGATCGGCAGTCCCTCGCGGGTGAGCTGCTTCGCGCGCGCCGTCATGGCGAGCGTGGCCGACGGTCGGACGGCTTCTACGTTCGGGTTGAAACGAATGGCGTCAATCATACACGCTGCTTGTACATCAATTCCTAAATACGCTCAGACCTGTGCGTGCCGCTACATCGCACACCGCGTCGATTAGCCTTCTCGCCAAAGATCGTCGTTAGGCGGGCCCTCCTACCGGCCCGGCGGACTTGCGGGCAAGGGCTTCTACCACGGGAGCGGGGACGAACGGCGACACGTTTCCGTTCCACCGGTGTATGTCCCGCACGATCGTGGCGCTGATGAACGCATGCCGGCCCGATGCGGGAAGGAAGACCGTTTCCAGAGCGCCGTGCAGCTCCTTGTTCGCCAGCGCCATGCGCATCTCGTAGTCGAAGTCGCTGACCTGTCGGAGTCCTCGAATGAGCGCCACGGCGCCGGTCTGTTTCGCGCGGTCCGCAATCAATCCTTCATGCGCGACGACGTCGATACGATCCAGGTCGCTGACGCATTTACGAATTAATTCACACCGTTCGTCGATAGAAAAGAGGGACGACTTGTCGGCATTGACCGCCACCGTCGCCTCGATGCGATCGAAGAGCCCGAGGGCCCGCTCGAGGATGTCGAGGTGCCCGAACGTAAAAGGATCGAAGGTGCCGGGGTAGAGGGCCAGTTTCATGGCGAGTCGTTTTCTTCATGCGGGGCGTCCTCTTTATGCGGGGCTTCATGCGGGGCGCCCTCTGTATGCGGCGGGTCCTCCGGCTCGTCGGGTCGAAATACGGAGACGAACGTCCGGCCGTACGGACGGCACGTATCCAGATTAGGATGCCGCGGATCCTCGTCGAAGAAGATACGCTTATCGTGTTCGAGGATGAAGAGGCCGCCCTCCGACACGTGGGGCAGGGCCAGATCCGGCATGCTCGGCATCGCTTCCAGCTCATAGGGTGGGTCGGCGACGATGAGGTCGTAGGGCGGGCCGCTGTAGCGCCGGAGGGTTCGCACCGCGTCGGTGCGCAGAAAGATGCACTGGTCCTCCACGTCCAGCTCCTGCGCGTTTCGACGGGCGAACTTGAGGACGCGCCCTACCGATTCCACGAACGTCACCGACTCCGCGCCGCGGCTGAGCGCCTCGAGGCCGATGGCGCCGGTGCCGGCGAAGAGGTCGAGCACGTGGGCGCCTCGAAGATCCATGCGGCTCTCGACGAGGTGGAAAAGCGACTCCCGCGTCTGGCTCATCGTCGGCCGCGTCAAATGGCCCTTCGGCGAAAAGAGCTTTCGCCGGGCAAACTTCCCCGCAATTATCCTCATGGTGCGACGCGAAAGAATGGCAAACCGATCGAGGTCGAGTACCCGTACACGTTTCCACCGCTAGAGCGCGGCTCCAATACAGCCCACGTATGCTTCCGAATCGAAATCGGATGCGAGACCGCCCGCATCGACGTCGAGAATGGCGAGCGGATTCAGGGGATGCACGGTCGATTCGAAGACGGATTCCAGATCTGAAAAGAGAGCGGGGTCGACGTCGTTCCCATAGGCGTAGAGCGCATCGACCTGCCGGGGCGTGAGACCGAAGCGGTCAGCGACGTGTGCGGCGAAGTAGGCGACGTCCACCGGGGAGAGGGCCTCGGTATACTGGCTGTAATACCAGTCGCGCGAGCGGCAGAGGGCGTATTCGACGTGGTCCGCATACCAGCCGATCGCCAGCGAAAGGCCATCGCCTGCCGGCGCCTCCATCCGCCCAAGCGTGGATACGGCAGCGTGCATGCCGACGACGAGCCGCTTGCGCGGCGGCGGAAGATGGCCAATCATTCCGTGAATGCGCTCGTGCACGGCGTCCTCCATCGCCAGGACGTGCACCCAGTCGACCACGCCGCCGTCATCGAGCTCCTGTGAGCGCACGGCATCGGCCGTGATGTGAAGCGGATGCTCCGTACCTGCCAGCAGGGCCGCTTCCTGCTGCAGCCGAACTTTCCTCTGGGATGAGGTCGAGCCGGCGGGCAGCGGTGAAAAGAACGAGTAGCAATGGGGAGGATGCACGGCCACGTGCAGGCTGGCGGCGACGGATCCGGAAAAGACGTCCCCCAGTGCATCGGACACGGTCGCAATGTTGGCCGCATCGGGACTCGTTAAGACCCCTTCGACGACGTCGAAGTCGAAGTCACAGCTGCCGAGTCTCAGAAGGCGATAGCGCGAACCATACTGTTCGACCTCGGCGTAGCGCAGGCTTGGTCCGAAGATGTCGATCCCTGCCCGGGCGTGTGCTTCCATGGACTCGAATGCTCCGGCACGATGATGAACGGGGTCTACTCCCAGCTCGCAGCGTTCAGGGCGGTCGGATCGGGTGCCAGCGTGCCGATGGAATCTCTAGAGTCCGGGTCACGGAGGACGTACATCATCACGCGGGCCGTATCGTTGACGGCATATTCGAACTGCCTGCCGGTACGCGGAGAGACGATCAGAGAATCGAGGTTGGCACCGGGTCCGAAGAGACTGTCGCGCTGCGCCTGCACGATGGAATCGGTCTGCACCCACATCTGCAGCGAGTCGAGGGCGTACGGGAATCGGTCATTCCGCTCTTCGTAGCGGATGAGCGCAGCCCGAACGTTGCTCATGCGCTCGCGCGTCCTCTCCGTCAGCTCCTCCTGACGCTCGATGACGGACCACGGCTCGGTGATGGACACGTAGAGCCAATAGCCCAGGGCAACGATGGCGATGCCCAGGACGATCTGAATGCCAATACGTACTTTCTGGCTGGTTGAAGCCATGTTATTATCTGCTCCCGCGGTTTTTATGGTCTAATCCAATCCAATAATAAGTTGGGCGGTTGCTGCAGCGTTTTATGCCGGTCGAAAATACAGGAACCCCCTCCGAAAAGCAACCAGACGGCCCGCGCCTCAACGGGCCGTGCACCGAACCTCCACCCCTCCAATATACGCGATTCGAACACCAGTTCATCTGTACCGAAATTTGTCCG
>CAZXHQ010000497.1:0-3217 GCA_964640145.1 uncultured Rhodothermales bacterium
GGGATCAGGCTTTCGCCGTCCAGCACCTTGCCGGCCGGCAACTCAGCACCGGCGGCCTCCACCAGCGTCGGGTAGAAATCCATCCCGATGACGGGCTCGGTCGAGACGGCGCCCCTCTCGGCGACGCCCGGCCATACGACGAACGTCGGCACGCGGATGCCGCCCTCGTAGAGCTGTCCCTTCCCGCCCTTGAGCGGATAGTTATCGGTCACCTGCCGGCTGCCGGGGAGTCCGGCCGAGGCGTAGCCGCCCAACCCGCCGTTGTCGGAGGTGAAGACGACCATCGTCTCGTCGGTCAATCCGAGCTCGTCGAGCTGCGCAATCATTCGCCCGATCCCGCGGTCGACGCTCTCGATCATCGCCGCGTACTGAGCGTTCTCCTGCCCGTGCCAGGCGGGCTTGTCGTAGTAGTGGGCCGCCAGCGTGTCGATCCCCTCGATGGGCGTGTGGACCGCGTAGTGCGCCAGGTACAGGAAGAACCGCTCGCCGGCGTGCTCGTCGATGAAGGCGAGCGCCTCGTCGGTGAGGCGGTCCGTCAGGTATTCGCCTTCCGGGCCGTCCTCCAGCGTCGCGATGCCGTACGGACTAAAGTACGTCGGCGGGTGGCCGGCACGGGTGCCGCCGACGTTGACGTCAAAGCCCTGTTCGAGCGGTCCGGCCTCGCCTGGCGAGCCGAGGTGCCATTTACCCATGTGCGCGGTCGCGTAGCCGGCGTCTCGCAAGGCCTCGGCCAGGGTGTAGACCTCCGGCGCGAGCGTTCGGTTGTTCTCGACCGGGACGAGCGTCCGCGACGCAGGCGGACCTCGCCACGGGTCGGCCACCGTGTAGATGCCGTGCCGCGGCATGTAGGTGCCGGACATCAGGCTCGCCCGCGACGGCGCGCAGTTCGGCGCGTTCGCGTAGGCGTTCGGAAAGCGCATCCCCCGGTCGGCGAGCCGGTCGATGTGCGGCGTCTCATAGAAGGCACTGCCGCGGTACGACAGATCCGACCAGCCCATGTCGTCGACGTAGACGAAAATGATGTTGGGCGGCTCGGCGCCCTCCTCGCGTGCGGATACCGAAGTATTCCCACATCCACCCGGAGTACATCCAGCCAGAACACAGCCGGCGAGTAGAAGCAGCAGGCCGAAGGAGTGAGAGGTAGTAAGCGGATTTCCCCAGAGCTCATCCCGGGCTAACGACTGCCCCCCGGTTTTGACGTCCTCCCTACGCTTTCGACGCTCCATCAGTGGTTCTTCTGCCGATAGTCCATCGGCCTCGTTCGAGCCTTTAGCCTGCCCGCGCGTGACGACGCTGAAGCGGTTCACGTATGTTGACCTTACTACTCGATTCTTGCTCCCTACCGCCGTGGTGCTGCACGACAGCTACTTACGCGACTTTCACGTCGCAAATAACGGCCTCTCCAAAACCGGCGCAGGGCCTGCGCGGCATATTCGTTCACGATAGCTCTGTGGGAACGCGGAGCAACTTGGGTCAGGGAAAATCGGCGAGGCCTGCGTCCGCGTTGAGCCACGGTCGAGCGCACTCTCATTGTGTGCGCCTACTACTGCGCAGGAGCCGCATCGCTGTTCCAAATATCACGATGGATCCTCCACTGCCCACCTTCTCGCTTCCATACAACGAGGTACTTCGGTTCGTCGATCACATCCCCACCTTCACTGTAGAGCCTAGCGCGGCCCACTTCGATGGCGGTGTCTCCGTAATGATCTAACTCAGTCGTGTTCAACTCTGCGCGCTTGATACCTGCATCCATTGCACCCCTCCAAAACGTCTCTACGCCTTCTTTCCCGGTGATGATACCGGCGCCGGGGGGCAAGACTTGGCCGCCTTCGGTGTAGAGGATTGCCACGCCGGCGGCGTCTCCGCGCTCGAAAGCGCTCATAAACTTCCCATTAGCCTCAGCGATGGACTTGTGGGCACCAGTCGTTTGAGAATTCATTTGGAATGTCTCCTTGATGGGCGACGAGTGAGAAATGAAGCAAGGCGAATGATATACCTGTCTCAGTATATAATGGCTTGCCGGTCGAGGGGTGACGTCTCACGCGGTCGAGGGCGCGGCCTGCAATTCATTTGCGAATAGCAATGTATACTCCAACGGTGCTCGAGGCAACAGTCAACACCTTGATGATGAGGTCAAAATTGTCGAGCCGGCGCCATTTTCTCTCCGCCTCCTGGCCGAGTTTGTAGACCATCGAGAGCGTCGCGGTACGAGAGGCGCCAGGCCCGTGCCCGGCACCGGGGTTCTTCGGCCTCACAACTCCTGCCGTCGCATGTCGGGATGCGACCCGAACGCCCTGGAGCAGGGCGCGCCAGGCGCCCTTGTGCGTCAGGTCCGGAAGCAGGGTCAGCTGAAGCGCCCCCACGACGCGGCCGTCGTATTCCGCGATGATCAACGTGTGACACCAGAGTTTGCTGCTCTTGGTCACCAAGAAGGCGCTCCAGACATCAGCACAGGAGTACCGGTTATTGCTTTGTGATGCGGCGACCGGACAAGACGTCGCCCAAACCGATAATTTGCCGCGCTCTGTAGGGACTGCCCCCGGTCCCATCGCCGACATCTGCCGAGTGGAGCTATATCCGAGCGGCGACTCGGTGACGCCAACCTATCGAGATCGCTAAAACCAGCCGGCGTCCCGTCCGTTTGCAGCGGACAGGACTAATTGTAGAGCGACAGCACCGCAAAACTGTCGGGTCAGTTCTCGCGACCTTACCTTTCAAGAAGCGATACCTTTAAGTGCAAGGTCCCGCGAAACGCGCTTGTGCCTGAACTCGGCATAAACCCTGAACTCGGCATAAACGAGGAAGACGTAGTCCGACTCTACGAAGCGCTCGTTTCTTCTGCTACGTCGAGATCCCGAGAGAGGCGGTCGTATTCCTGGAAGAAGAGAGGAGCGATGAGACGGGCCTGGTCCGCGCCTTCGTCCGTGCTTCGAGCGAGATCCTGAGCGTGCAGGGATATCTTAACGGAAAGTGGCAGACGTGAGATGGATACTGGTAGATGGCAAGAAAAATGTAAACGCTGTGGGCGTTCCTTTGAAGTCGGGTTTTTCACTCGACAGCATGACTATTGCGATGCCTGCGAGATCGAGCTGGATTCAGATCCAAGTAACGCTCCAGAGTTGGGTATCTTTACTGCAGGTGAAAAGCTGCCTAAACCTCGCGATTGTCCTGATGTCGATGCATCGACATCGGAAGAATCGGAGACGGATCGTGGAGA
>CAZXHQ010000498.1:0-3204 GCA_964640145.1 uncultured Rhodothermales bacterium
ACGAGCTGCTCCAGCGTTGGGAGCTGCTACAGCGCTGGGAGCTGCTGTCTCGCTGGCAGTTGATCCATCGCCTGGAGCTGCTCCAGCGGTGGGAGCTGCTCCAGCGGTGGGAGCTGCTCCAGCGGTGGAATCGCCTCTCAAGCGATGAACTTCTGCAGCGCTGGGAGAAGCTGGGTGGCGCGGAGCTGCTCCAACGATGGGGCGCCTCTTTCGAGGACCTGCTTCAGCGGTGGGAGCTGCTGCAGCGCTACGGTGATTACAACAGCGTCTTCAACGGCATCGCCGTCCGGATCCCGGCCCGACTCGTAAGTCTGTTCGTACGGTACATCGAGCACCATCCGCAGGTCAGCTGGGCGGAGCCCGACTACCGGTTTAGCCTCGGCCAGGGTGACAAGAACCATGTCAGCGAGAGCACCCAGGTGGAACCGTGGGCTCTGGCAAAGATCGGTGCGGAGGCCGTCCGACGCGCCGGCGGCGTCGAGCTGTACTTCATCGACAGCGGTGTGAGCAGCTCGGACATCAACGTGGTGGCACAGTACGACCTTACGGAGTGCCACATCGACGATGACGAGGTCGAAGACGATTGCACGCTCGTGCAGGGAGGCCGAGACAAGGACGGCCACGGCACGAAGCTCGCCGCGCTGGCCTCCGCCATTGACGATGACGACGGTGTGGTCGGGGTTGCTCCCGGTGCGGCCATCTACAGCATCAAAGTTGTAAATGACAATGGGGAGGCGGAGTCGGCGCACGTGATTGCCGCGCTCGACTATATCGTAGACCGCAAGAACGCGAATCCGGGCACGCCGATCGTCGTGAACATCTCGCTCGGCGCCGACATCGGGACCTCCGAATACATCGCCATGGATACGGCCGTCGACGCGGCCGCCGAAGCCGGTGTGATCGTGGTGACCTCGGCCGGCAACGGGGGCAAGGACGCCTCGACGTATACGCCGGCGCACGCGAAGGGGGCGATCACCGTGGGTTCGTTCGATAAGGATTATCGGTTCTCCTCGTTTTCGAATCGGGGCAGCGTGGTGGACATCCTGGCTCCGGGCGAAGACCTGGAGACCATCGACGCCCAGACCTCGGAGGGCAGCCACCTGAAGACGACGACGACGACGGGTACCTCCGCCGCCGCGGCCATCGTGTCAGGTGCGGCCGCCCTGTATCTGGCCGACAATCCCGCGGCCACGGCGCAGCGCGTCAAGGCCGCGCTGCAAGAGAACGGCCGCGATCTCGTCGACGACGTGCCCGCCGGCACGACGGACCGAACCGTATGGATCGGGACCGGCAGCTAACCGTTCGTCGCAACGTCGATCCATCGCTCGTTAGGTGAGAGGCAGCCGGGCGGTACCGAAAGGTGCCGCCCGGTTTCTGTTCGTGCACTCGCCACTAATAAATGAGGCCATGGGCCGCGATTTAAGATCGCAGCGCATGGCCTCATTTCGTTGGGTGCCGGGTAAGGCGTTAGACCGCCGCTCGAGCCCGGTGCGGGACGCATCCGGGCGGCGCGGGGCGGCCCCCTGGAAAGGGTCTAGAAGCCCATGCCTCCGCCCATACCGCCCATTCCGCCGGGCATGCCGCCGCCGGGCATGCCGCCGGCCTCGTCGTCGTCGTCATCCTTGCCGGGCTTGTCGGCAACGACCGATTCGGTCGTCAGCAGCAGACTGGCGACGGACGTAGCGTTTTCGAGTGCCGTGCGGGCGACTTTAGTCGGATCGATGACCCCGTCCTCAATGAGGTTTACGTACTTCTCGGTCTGAGCGTTGAAGCCGTAATCGCCGTCGCCATCCTTCACCTTCTGCACGACGATGGAGCCTTCCAGGCCGGCATTGGCGACGATCTGGCGGAGCGGCTCCTCGAGGGCCCGCCGTACGATCGTTATACCGATGCGCTGATCCTCATTTTCGACCTCGAGGCTCTCGAGCGAAGGGAGCGCGCGGAGATAGGCGACGCCGCCGCCGGGCACGATGCCTTCTTCGATGGCTGCGCGCGTGGCGTGCAGCGCGTCCTCGACGCGGGCCTTCTTATCTTTCATCTCCGGCTCGGTCGCAGCGCCGATCTTGAGGACGGCCACGCCGCCGGAGAGCTTCGCCAGGCGTTCCTGGAGCTTCTCACGATCGTAGTCGCTCGTCGTCGTCTCGATCTGCTGCCGGATCTGCTGCGTGCGAGCCTTGATGTCGGCTGCTTCGCCGGCGCCGTCGACGACGACGGTCGTGTCCTTGTTGATCACGATGCGCTTGGCGCGCCCCAGGTAATCGATCGTCGTGTTCTCGAGGCGATATCCCTTCTCTTCGGAGACGACGGTGCCGCCCGTGAGGACCGCAATGTCCTCGAGCATGGCCTTGCGGCGGTCACCAAAGCCCGGAGCCTTCACGGCTGCGACCTTGAGAGTGCCGCGCAGCTTATTGACCACGAGCGTGGCGAGCGCTTCTCCTTCGAGGTCCTCGGAGATGACGAGCAGGGGGTTGCCCGTCTGAGCTACCTTCTCCAGCACGGGAAGAAGATCTTTCATCGTGCTGATCTTCTTGTCGTGGATGAGGATGTAGGGGTCTTCGAGGACGGTCTCCATGTTGTCCGGATTCGTCACGAAGTAGGGGGAGAGGTAGCCCCGGTCGAACTGCATACCTTCGACCACGTCGAGGTACGTCTCCGTGCCTTTGGCTTCCTCCACCGTGATAACGCCGTCCTTACCGACCTTCTCGAACGCGTCGGCGATCAGGTCCCCGATCGTGCGGTCGCTGTTGGCGGAGATCGAGGCCACCTGCGCAATCTCGTTCTTGCCGGAGATCTCGCGGCTCTGCTCGCGGATGTTCGCTACGACGGCCTGCGTGGCGGCGTCGATGCCGCGTTTCAGGTCCATGGGATTGACGCCCGCCGTGACGCTCTTCAGGCCGGCGTGGATGATGGCCTGGGCCAGCACCGTGGCGGTGGTCGTACCGTCACCGGCCACGTCGCTCGTCTTGGAGGCTACCTCCTTGAGCATCTGCGCGCCGACGTTCTCGAGCTTGTCCTTCAGCTCGATCTCCTTCGCGACCGTGACGCCGTCCTTCGTGACGGTCGGAGCCCCGAACTTCTTTTCGATGATGACGTTGCGGCCCTTGGGACCGAGCGTCACCTTGACGGCGTTGGAAAGGGTGTCGACACCTCGCTTCAGCGCCGTTCGAGCTTGAGAGTCAAATACAATCTGTTTAGCCATAATAT
>CAZXHQ010000499.1:0-3199 GCA_964640145.1 uncultured Rhodothermales bacterium
ATCTGATGGTGCGCGAAGGCGTGCTGAAGGATCCGGCGCCGGAAGCCATCTTCGGACTCCACGTGTGGCCCGATACGCTCGGCCGCATCACCTACCGGCCCGGCGGATTGATGGCGGCGGCCGATCGGCTCCGGATCGTCGTCCGCGGCCGGCAGACCCATGGCGCCGTGCCGTGGGGCGGCGTCGATCCCATCGTCACCTCGGCCCAGATCATCACCGCGCTGCAGACGGTGGTGAGCCGGCAAATGGACCTTACCGAGGCCCCGGCCGTCGTGTCGATCGGCCGCATCGAGGGCGGCATCCGCAGTAATATCATTCCGGATTCGGTCGCCATGGTGGGTACCATTCGAACCCTCCACCCCGATCATCGCGGCGACGTGCACGAGCGCATTCGGCGTACGGCGGCGTCCGTCGCCGAAGCCACCGGGGCGGAGGCGGACGTCCACATCACGCTCGGTCCCCCCGTCACGTACAACGATCCCGCTCTCACCGAGCGAATGGCGCCCACCTTGAAACGAGCCGCTCGAGACGGGCGGGCCGGGCTGCGCAACGCGCAGACGGTCGCGGAGGATTTCGCCTTTTTCCAGGAGCAGATTCCCGGACTGTACGTCTTCCTCGGCGTTACGCCGGACGGACAGGACCCGGCCGAAGCGCCTCGCAATCACTCGCCGTATTTCTTTGCGGATGAGGGGGCGCTGCCGGTCGGCGTGCGCACTCTGAGCTATCTCGCGGTAGACTACCTCCTGGGACCGGAGTGAGCCGCCGGACGGCTCCAGGGCGAGCGCGGGGCCGCACGCCATGTTACTTCGCCGCCCTGCCGGCGACGGCTCTGAGCCGCCCTCACGTAAGGGAGGCGATCAGGTGTTTCATACGTTCATAGTGCGAGCCGCGCCAGTAGATGCGCCCGCAATTCGAGCAGCGGGCAACCTCGTCGAATCGGCAAGTCACGTCCGAGGGGATCCGGTCCTTCACGTCATCGACGCGAACGGGGTCGAGCGCTTCGTTGCAGACCATGCATCGCGTAAAGGGATCCATCCGCCCGGCCAGGTCCAGAGCCGCCACGACCTCGGTGAGCTGCGCCCGGGGGGCCGTCGATCGCACCCAGTATCCGTGCGTGACGTCGCCGTGCTTCAGAATGCCCACGTCGCGCGTGAGGATGATACGGCATTCCCGGCGGGCTCTCCCTATGACGGTCGCATCGTCCAGTGCGTGGTCGTACGATGCGTCGAAGCCGAGCATGCGGAGGTACCGCGCAAGCTTTCCGAGGTGCGCATCGGCGATGAAGCGGATTTCACGCAGGGGTTCCGGGCGCAGCCGGTTGAGCGGTGAGATGTCGAGACGCTCGAACGCCGGGTAGACGGCCACGCGCTCACCTCCTTCGAGCACGGCGTCGAAGCCGCCGGACGTCCCGTCGATGAGGACCAGATCGACTTCGGTGTGCGGGACGCCGATCGCCTCGATCGCGTCTTTTACGGCCGGCGTGCCCTTGAAGGAGTACCAGAACGCGCGTTTTCGCAGATCTTCCGGCAGGAAGTCGTTCAGTTCTTCGTAGAATCGGAATTCCGATCGCCGTTCTCGCGGTGCGTGCTCCATGGTCCGTCTTCATCCGTTCCGTTCGACGGCCTCTCGCCAGAGCTCTAACGCAAGCCACCAGTCCAACTGTTCACCGCCTGCGCCGTTCGCGTAGTAATCTCCAGCCACCTGCTCGAGGGCGGCGTGGTCGTATGGACTGGAGGGAAGATTCTTGACGGACTGGATGCGGTCGAGCACGAACTCCTCGAGCCCTCTCAGCACGTAGTCGCGTTCGGCCGCCGGTCGGCGGTCGGTCATCCACGTTTTTACGATCGCCAAAACCGTGCCGGCCGTAGGAGGAATGAAATAGGGATACGACACATCACCCTTGACGAGTGGGTACTTTCGCAGATTCTTCCAGTGCCTGGCGATAAGCCGCCGCGCCGCCCGGCTGCCCCGTCGCAGACGGACGGGAATCGCCAGGGCCGCATCCACGACCCGGGGGTGCGCGAACGGCATGTAGCTCTGTACCAGGCCGTCCATGCGCGCCTGTTCGTAGCCGAAGAAATTCGGCAGGCGCGTCCGAGCGTTCAAGACGTCGATCCGGTCTTCCGCGCTTCGCTCTTTCAACGCGCCGACGGCGTCGAGCTGCACGGCGAGATCCCGGCGTGCACCGAAGGCCATCTCGCGCATGCAATCGGCTTGAAAGACGTGCGCCCGTCGAAAGGAGACGTGCTGCATCGCCGTGACGGCATCGCGCGCTTCGACGGCCCGTCTCCCTCTTCGTAGCAGGCGGTTCATAAACTGCCTTCGCAGAATTTCGCCGAAGCCGCCGTCGATGACGATCTTGCCTTGAGCGCGGAGCTCCGGGAAGTATCGCAGCGAGAGAGCCGACGAGGCCGGAGAGACGGCCTGGGCCGCCACGGCGTGCGAGCGGATCATCCCGAGCAGGTCGTCCCCTGCGGGCGGCCCCGCATGGAGGTGGCTGTACGGAACGGCCTCGGACTCGGCAATGCGTAGGGCGGCCTCCACGTCACGTCGCGTCGCCGGGCCGAAAACGTGCACGGAAAGCCGGTTCGAGGCCCGATCCAATGAGAGAAGAACGCGCGAGTCGATTCCGCCGGACAGCCCGAGGCTCACCGTGCGATGGTCCTCCGGGCGTTCGAGCGCGCTGAGCAGCGTGGCCACGTGGTCTTCCGACGCCGACGGCGAGTAGGGTCGGGTGGCTACGGTCGCGCCGACGTCCGTGACCTCCAAGTAGCCGTCCGACGGAAGGCGCTCGAGGCCCTGGACGAGGCTTCTCTGGGAGAGCTGGTGGTACGTCAGCCAGTGCGAGCCGAACGACTGCCAGTCGACGGTGAGGCCGCCTCTCAATCGCGCCAGCCAGTCGGGTCTCGAGGACAGGAAGATGCCGTCCCCCGCCTTCATCCAGTAGAGCGTTCGAAGTCCAAAGGCGTCCGAAAACGCTTCGAAGCGGCGCGTCGACCACCGTAGCGCGACGAAGCCGCCCCCGATCTTATGTAGGCGTGGACGGTGGGAGGAAAGGCGCCGGCGCCAGCTCGCCGCGGAGAGGATGCTGCATCGTTCCCCCTCGATTTGCACGCCCGTACCCAGAACAGCCCAGTGGCCGCGCTTCCCGAGCAGCGTGCCGTGGAGACAGGTTTCCGGGATACCGCCTAAGGCGGCG
>CAZXHQ010000500.1:0-3198 GCA_964640145.1 uncultured Rhodothermales bacterium
GCTCACGAACCTGCCCGGAGGCGTGATCGGCCTGATCATCGTGGCGAACCTGGTCGTTTTCATTCTCGGCTTCTTCATCGATTTCTTCGAGATCGCCTTCATCATCGTGCCGCTGCTCGCACCGGCGGCAGCGCTTCTCGGCGTCGATCTCATCTGGTTCGGCGTTATGATCGCCATGAACCTCCAGACCTCCTTCCTTACGCCGCCCTTCGGCTTTGCCCTGTTCTACCTGCGCGGCGTGGCGCCGCCGGAGGTGACGACGACCCAGATCTACCGGGGCGCGATCCCGTTTATTGCGATTCAGGCGGTGGGATTATTATTGATAATTCTATTCCCCGAGCTGGTGACGTGGTTAATTTAGAACGCTACCCGGCCTCCTGCCGCCCACGACCCGCACGTACCGATGGAACACGCCGACGCATTGCAGCAGGACACGGTGGATCCCGTAGAGCTTCGATCCACCCGCGGCATGTTCTGCAATCGTACGCTGAATATGCGCCGCATCAAGGCGATCGGCTACGATATGGACTACACGCTCATCCACTATCGCATGGAAGCGTGGGAGGAGCGGGCCTACACGATGCTCAAAGGGCGCCTCAGCGAACAGGGCTGGCCCGTCGATGAGCTGAAGTTTGATCCCGATCTCTCGCTGCGAGGCCTGATCATCGACACCGAGCGCGGCAATCTCGTCAAGTGCAACCGCTTCGGGTACGTGAAGCGGGCGTACCACGGCACGCGGCCCCTGCCCTTTGAAGACCTGCGCGAGGTGTACGAGCGGACGCTGGTCGATCTCAACGAGCGGCGCTGGTACTTCCTCAACACCCTCTTCTCCATCTCGGAAGCCTGCATCTACATGCAGCTCGTCGACCTGCTCGACGAAGACCTCCTGCCGGGAGCGATCGGCTACGACGAGCTCTACCGGCTCATCCGGCGCTCCCTCGACGAAACGCACATGCAGGGCACGCTGAAGGCCGAGATCGTGGCCGAGCCGAAGCGCTTCGTCGATCTCGACGAGGAGATGCCCCTGGCCCTTCTCGACCAGAAGGAGGCCGGCAAGAAAATCTTGCTGATCACCAACTCGGAGTGGTCCTACGCCGAGCCGATGCTCACCTACGTGTTCGACCGGTTTCTGCCGGGCGACCAGACCTGGCACGATCTCTTCGACATCGCTATCGTCGCCGCCCGAAAGCCGGATTTTTTTTCGGGACGGGCGCCCGCCTTCGAAGTGGCTACGAAGGAGGGTCTGCTGCGAGAGCATTTCGGACCGCTCGAGCAGGGACGCGTCTACGTGGGAGGTAATGCGCACCTCGTCGAGGAGAGTCTGGGGCTGCGCGGTGAGGAAATTCTCTACGTGGGCGACCACATCTTTGTGGACGTGAACGTGTCGAAGAACATACTGCGCTGGCGAACGGCGCTCGTCATCCGGGAGCTGGAGGATGAGATGGTCGCCATGCAGCGGTTTGCGGAAGATCAGAAGCGGCTCAGCGCGCTCATGGCGGAGAAGGAAGAGCTGGAGGCGCAGTACTCGCGCATCCGGCTGGCGTTGCAGCGCAAGCGGTCGGGCTACGGCCCGCAGCTCGAGTCCTCCGCCGCCGAGCTCGAGGAACGACTCGCCGACGTCCGAGAGCGCGTCATCGCGGTGGACAAGAAGGTCGCTCCGCTGGCAAAGGCAACCGGGGGCCTCCTCAATCCGAACTGGGGCCTCCTGATGCGCGCCGGCAACGACAAGAGCCACCTCGCACGGCAGATCGAGCGCTACGCCGACATCTACACGGGCCGCGTCTCCAACTTCCTCCACCACACGCCCTATGTCTACCTGCGATCGCATCGGGGTTCGCTACCGCACGATTTTTCCGGTTGAAGGTTGAAGGTTAGGGACCTTCAACCTTCACCGTTCAACCGTTCTACGCCGCCTCGGCGCCGCCATAGCTCTCGACGTACCGAACGGCTTCGTCGGGGTCGTCGGCGACCTGATAGAGCGTGCGATAGCGCTCGGAGGCGAACCGCTCCACGAAGAAGTGCTCGAAGAGGGTCAGCAGGGGGTCGTAATACCCCTCCGCATTGACGAGAACGATGGGCTTGTCGTGATAGCCGAGCTGTTTGAGCGTCAGCACCTCCATGAGTTCCTCCAGGGTGCCGAAGCCGCCCGGCAAGACGACAAACGCATCGGCCCTCGTGAACAGAATGCGCTTTCGATCCTGCATCGTCTTCGTGATGATGAGCTCGTCGGCCACGTCGTAGGCGACGCCCTCGCGCTCTTTCAGGGCTTCGGGGATCACGCCCCACACCGTTCCGCCCGCCTCGTGCACGGCGCGGGCCATCTCTCCCATCAAGCCGACCTGTCCGCCGCCGTACACCAGCGTATAGTCGCGACGGGCGAGCGCGAGGCCCATCTCGCGGGCCACGTCGAAATATTTCCGGTGGATAGATCCGCTCGAGGCGCAGTAAACGGTGACGTGCTTGATCATCGCATTCAACTAAACATGGCACGGGCCGATTCGAGCCGATCCGGCATTCCGACGTCGATCCACGTGACATCTCCGACCGCGTACGGCTCGATGCGCTCTCCGGCCTGGGACAGACGCAGATAGGTGGACATGATGGAAAAGACCCCGGTTTCCGTCATCAGCTCGAAAATCCGGGGGGATACCACCTGCACGCCGCAGAAGTCATAGCGCTTCGTCGGGCCGCTGGGCGGCCTGACGATGTGTTCGTTTCCCTCTCTATCCCCGTATCCGCACAGGTCGTCGGCTTCATCGAACACCAGATAGCGAGACGTCCCCGCCTCCTTTACGGCCAGATTGGCCAGGGCGCCTGAAGCCACCTGCGCCCGGTAGATTCCCTTCAGGTCGATATCCGTGTAGACGTCGGAGTTGTGAAGGAAGAACGGAGCCTCCTTCGCGAAGTGCTGCGCGGCGTGCTTGAGCCCCCCGCCCGTCTCCAGCGCGCGTTCAGGCTCTCGGGAGATGCGGACGTCGACCCCGAAGTGATCGGCTTCCTCGAGAAAGCCGAGGATCTGATCGGCGTGATGGTGGACGTTGATGATGAGCCGGTCGACGCCGGCGTCGATCAGGCGGCGCGCCGTTCGCTCGAGCATCGTCTTGCCGCCGACCTCCACGAGGGCTTTCGGAATGTCGTGGGTGAGCGGCCGCAGGCGCGTGCCGAGCCCTGCCGCGAGGATCATGCCTTCCATGCATA
>CAZXHQ010000501.1:0-3185 GCA_964640145.1 uncultured Rhodothermales bacterium
CGCGCCGGATGAGGTGCTCTGTTCGAACGGGGCCAAGCAGTCCATCGCGCTCGCCGTGCTGGCGCTCTGCCGTCCGGGCGACGAGGTCCTGATCCCGGCGCCCTACTGGGTCAGCTATCCCGAGATGGTCAGGCTGGCCGGGGCCACGCCGGTGGCGATGCCTACGACGGCCGGCGACGAGTACCGGGTTCTTCCGGCTGCCCTCGAGGAGGCCATCACCGAGAAGACGCGCCTGCTGATCCTCTGCTCGCCGTCGAATCCGACCGGTTCGGTGTACCCGCCGGGCGAGCTCGAGGCCCTCGCCGAGGTGCTTCGCCGCTACGAAGACGTCTTCGTGCTCTCGGACGAGATCTACGAGCACGTCATCTTCGACGCCGAGCACGTCTCCTTCGCCTCGCTCGGCGGCATGAAAGACCGGACCATCACCGTCAACGGCTTCTCCAAGGCCTATGCGATGACCGGCTGGCGGCTCGGATATCTGGCCGCGCCGATGCCCATCGTCAGGGCCGCCGCCAAGGTCCAGAGCCAGTTTACGTCCGCACCTTCGAGCATCACGCAGATGGCCGGCATCGCGGCGCTGGCAATGGACCGGCGGTACGTGCGAGAAATGGTAGCGGCTTTCCGCAGTCGGCGCGATTTCATGCTCGAGCGCGTCGGAAATGTCGAGGGCCTCCGGTGCCCGCGGCCGGAAGGCGCCTTCTATCTTTTCCCGGACGTGTCGGACTACCTCGGCTCGACCTCGCCGGACGGACGATCGATCGACACGAGCGAAGACCTGTGCTTCTACCTGCTCGAAGAGCACCACGTGGCCCTGGTTCCGGGAGACGCGTTCGGATCTCCGGCCGGGCTGCGCATCTCCTACGCCGCGTCCATGGAAGACCTCGAAGAGGCCATGCACCGCGTCGACGCCGGGATTTCCGCCTTGCGCTGAGTACATCATTTCGTAAATACGCTACCGTATTCGCGACCTGATGTACGACGTTAGGCCGCAACCATAAACAACGCCGTCGTTCATCTCCTTAAGGGACCTAGATCGTGGAGCCCGTACCGACCGTAAGTTCCGACCGGCCCCAGCGGCAGCGCGCCTCATCGGCGTTCCGGCGCGATCAGAAGCGTCATAAAGACCGGTACTGGCTGCATCTGCTGCTGTTTTTTGTCACGCTCGTCACGACGGTATATGAGGGCGGCAATCTGGCGGGCCGCTGGGCGATCTATACGGAGCACGGCGCCGGGCATTTTCTTCAGGACGGGCTCCGGTTCGGGCTCTCCCTCCTCTTCTTCCTAACCGTGCACGAATTCGGGCACTACTTCGCGGCCCGTTTCCACGGGGTCTCGACGTCGCTCCCCTACTACATCCCACTTCCCTTCGTCGGCGTAGGCACGCTCGGGGCGGTCATCCGCATCCGCGAGCCGGTGCCGAGCCTGCGCAAGCTCTTCGATATCGGAGCCGCCGGACCGCTTGCCGGGTTCGTCGTCGCCCTGGGGATTCTACTGTACGCGTTCGCAACGCTTCCGCCGCCTTCGTACATCTTCGGCACCGGGCCCGGTCACGAAGCCATCCAGCAATACGTGGAGCAGTTCGGACGGTACCCCACGGAGATGCCGCCGACGAGCGAGGGCGCCGTGACGCTGGTGGTCGGCGACACGCTGCTCTACTGGATCCTGAAGCAGGCTTTCTCGGGCGTCCCGCCGATGTGGGAGATGTACCACTATCCCATGCTCTTCGCGGGATGGCTGGGCCTCTTCTTCACGGCGCTGAACCTGCTGCCGGTCGGGCAGCTGGACGGCGGGCACGTCACCTACGCCCTGTTCGGTCGAAAGTGGCATGCCCGTCTTGCTCGCGGATTCTTCCTCGTGCTCCTCCTGTCGGGTGCGATCGGGTTCACGATCGAAGCGGTGCCCCTGCTCTACGACTGGAGCCCGCTGGCCGGAGACGGGTCCTGGTTCATCCTTTCGGCTATTCTGTACTTCTACCTCACCAAGCTCTTCGGCGGCGATCTGAAGCGGATCGTACCGTGGCTGCTGGGCATCATCCTGCTGGTGGTCCTGGCAGACAGCGCGGTCCCATGGATGCAGGACTTTGCCTACAGCGGATGGCTCCTCTGGTGCCTCCTGCTCATCTTCCTGGTCAAGATCGACCATCCGCCCGTGCTGCACGAGCAGGAGCTGACGCGGACGCAGAAGCTGCTGGGCGTGCTGAGCATCCTCGTGTTCGTGCTCTGCTTCAGCTTCAAGCCCCTTTACGTGGTGTAGACATGCGGTGTAGCGGTTCAAGGCGACGGTTCGTTTGCACGGGCCGCGGCGTTCGAGAACCGTTCGACGCGCGGATCCTTCACAGGGCCGGGTCGTACAGTGGGGCGCTCGCCGGTGGCGGTGGCACTTCTTGACGTCGACCTCTAGCCAGGGCCTTGAAGTGCGAAGATGGATACGGTTTTTCAGTAGTGATCGCGAACCTTTCGAGACGCTTCATCTTGCCGTTCTTCCGCCGTCCTGTCCTAGCAATTCTGATCGCAGCGTCCACGTTTGCCTGCGACCAGGCGCCGGGGCCTGCCGAAGACACCGGGCATCCGCCGGTCCTCTCCGACTTCTCCTTTTCGCCGAACCGCTTCGCCGTTCCCGCTGATGCCGAGGGCGAGGCGCTGTCCATACCGCTGGAGATCGCAGTGACGGTCGAGGATGTCGACGACGACATCGAATCGGTCGCCTTTGTGGTGCAGCCGCCCGTCGCAGGCGAGGACTTCGTGGCGGACGGCACGCTCGCGCGGGGCGCCGGCGCGCGATTCGCAGGAGAGACGGTCCTCAGCATACCCGCCGGCGACCTCGGCGTCTACACCGTGCTCGTCTACGCGATCGACCGGGCCGGATCGCTCAGCAACGAGGTGCGCGGCATGCTGAGAATCGAAGGCGCCGGCCTGCCGCCCGTCATCGAATCCGTCGTCGCGCCGGACACGGTGCGCCGGCCGGTCGCCGGCGAGCCGCCCGAGCGCATACCCATCGTCGCCCTCGTTTCCGACCCGGACGGGCTCGCGAACATCAACTCGGTCCAGTTCTGGAACACGGCGAATCCGTCTGCGCGCATCGATATGTTCGACACCGGCGAAGCGGGCGACGAGAGGGCGGGAGACGGCCGCTACACGCGCGTGGTCGAGATCTCCGCCTCCAACCAGGCCGGGGTCAACGACTTC
>CAZXHQ010000502.1:0-3185 GCA_964640145.1 uncultured Rhodothermales bacterium
GGAGAGGGCCTCGGGGTCGTTGCGGGGGACCGAGTAGCCGGTGTCGCCGTCACGCACGAGCAATCGAACGGCCGAGTCGTCCGCTGCCACGATGGGCCGGCCGAACGCCGCTGCTTCGAGCATCAGATGCGGAATCTCCCCGGAGTAGGACTCGGTCACGCAGGCGACGTGGATGCTCGCCATGAGGCGTGGGGTGTCGCGCCGTCGACCCCACCATTCGACGGCGCCCTCTTCCTGCCAGGCGTCGAGCGTGCTTCGAGGGATGGCAGGGCGGGTGTCGGACGTGGTCACGAGGACGAACCGTGCTCGGAGCCCTGTGGATTGCAGGCGCCGGGCTGCGTCCGCAAAGGCCTCAATGGCGGGCCTATCGGCGAGCGGCCCGATCAAAGCGGCCACGGGGGTGCCGTCAGGTTCGAGCGTGGGGACTCGGGAGGCGATCTCGATGCCCGAGCTGGCGATGACGTGTGCGCACTCCGGACGCACGGCCCCCTGCCCGACGAGAAGCTGTCGGTCCGCATACGTGCGGAAGGTCACCTCCGCGCCGCGCAGCGCAGCGCGTAAGGCGAGTCGAGTACCGGCCGCCCCTATGGCTGAGCGGTCGGACCCGTCCGCCAGCGGCGGCAGGCTCTGGACGACCCAGTCGACCTGCGACAGGCGTGCGGCCAGCGCGCCGCGAATGATGCCGTGCACGGTGAAGTGATGCGCGATATCCGGGTGCTCCTTTCGGTAGATGGCGGTCAGTTGCAGCCCGACCGCCACGTCACTCACGAGCGACATGCCTTCGAGAGCTTCACCGGTACGCCGGTAGTCAAAGCCTTCCTGCTCCGCACGCGCCGCGAATTCGCCGCCCGGACCGGCGAGCACGACGGTATAGCCGGCCTTGCCGAGCCGCTTGGCGACGGGAAGCCGGTACCGGAAGAGATCCTCCGCGGACGTCGAGTAGAACACCACTTTCATATCGAAGCCGATCTGCTGTGCTCACGGGGCGATGCCAATCTAATCTAAGGAGGAGAGGTTATATATCCGCCTCCCCTGTGTCTAGAGTGGTGGATGCGCCACGTCGAGCCACCGGTATCGAAGAGACGCCCATGCTCTCTCACGTTCGAAGCGCCGCCACCCGCGGCATCGACGCGATTCCCATCGAGATCGAGACGAGCATCGCAGCCGCGGGCCTGCCGAGCTATGCCGTCGTGGGGCTGCCCGACGGGGCCGTCCGCGAGAGCCGCGACCGCATCTACGCGGCCTTTCAGAACACGGGTCTGCCGCTGCCATACGGCAAGATAACGGTCAACCTGGCGCCGGCCGGTCTGCGGAAACAGGGAGCAGCCTTCGATCTGCCGATCGCACTGGGGCTGCTCGCGGCCCACGCGGAGTTCGTCAACCCGGACGCCCTTCGCGACACGTGCGTGCTGGGCGAACTGGCCTTGAACGGGGACGTGCGGCCGATCCGCGGCGTGCTGCCGATGGTGTTGCGGGCCAAGCGGGAGGGGATGAGGGCGGTGATCGTTCCGCCCGACAATGCGCGCGAGGCGTCCGTCGTTGAAGACATCCACATCCTCCCGCTTGCGAACGTCAAGGACGGCTATGCCTTCTTGAAGGACGACCGATGTCGTCCGGCGGCGTTCGAGGGGGACCTGCGCCGGCTCTTCAGAGAGACGCGGCAGTACGACGTCGACTTTTCCGACGTACGCGGGCAGGAAAATGTGAAGCGGGCGATGGAGATCGCCGCGGCCGGCGGGCACAACGTGTTGATGGTGGGTCCGCCCGGCGCCGGCAAGACGATGCTGGCACGCCGCCTGCCCACGATTCTGCCGCCGCTGAGCCGAGAGGAAGCGCTTGAGACGACCCAGATTCACTCGGTGGGCGGACTGCTGAACGGCGCCGGCCTCGTCGGCACGCGACCGTTCCGCGCGCCCCATCACACGATCTCCGACGCTGGACTCTGCGGCGGCGGATCCAACCCGATGCCGGGAGAGATCTCGCTGGCGCACAACGGGGTGCTCTTTCTCGACGAGCTGCCGGAGTTTAAGCGCCAGGTGCTGGAAGTGCTGCGCCAACCGCTCGAGGAGGGGCGCATCACGATCAGCCGGGCTCGCTTCACGGTAGACTATCCGGCACGTTTCATGCTCGTCGCGAGCATGAACCCGTGTCCGTGCGGGATGCTGCGACAACCCCACCAGGAATGCGTGTGCTCGGCGGGGGACGTGCAACGCTACCGGAGGCGGATCTCCGGTCCGCTGATGGACCGGATCGACCTGCACCTGGACGTCTCACCCGTGCCCTTCGACGAGCTCTCCTCTCGGGCGGAGGCCGAATCGTCGCGTGCGGTGCGCCGCCGCGTCCTGGCCGCGCGCGAGCGGCAGCGGGCTCGATTTGCAGGACAGGCCTACGTCCACTGCAACGCCCAGATGTCCATGCGCCTGGTGCGCCGCCACTGCGAGCTCGACGGCGCCTGCCGCGCGCTCATGAAAATGGCCATCCAGCGGTTGGGGCTCAGCGCGCGGGGCTACGGACGGATTCTGAAGGTGGCGCGCACGGTGGCCGATCTGGCGGGGTCGGCCGCGCTGCGCCCGGAGCACCTCTCCGAGGCGATTCAGTACCGGACGCTGGACCGGCGGGTGGTGTAGGACGCCATGCCTACTTAGAAAACCGGGTATGGATGCACATTGAAGAAATGGGTGCGAGCCGTACGTCCGCCGGTGAGTATTCCATCGTGAACCGGGAGCGAGTAGCGACGTAGCATGAACAGAGACCTTCTGAAGAACACCCTCGAGAACGCGGGCTTCACGAGCATGGAGAGTGAGACGCTCTCTCATATCATTGGAGATCTGGCAACTAAGGAGGACCTGCGGATACTGAGCGCCGAATTACGGGCCGAAATTAACGGGAAAACCGACTCTCTCAGGAGCGACCTGCTCGCGGTCATCGAACGGACAGCCCGCGAGACGCAGATGCAAATGATGAGGATGATGGTGGGGCTGATCATCTCGCTGGCCACCATCTTCACTCTGCTCGACATATTTATCGACTGACCGGCAGCATCGGACAAAACGGGCGGGCAGAGCCGGACTCGTGTTCTCACCTAACGAGTGAAAACGAGCGGCTCTCCTGGTGGGCGCCCGCTTTGAGGTTGAGCGTGTACGTACCGCTGGCGAGCTCCATGGGCGTCCATGTCATCTCATGGC
>CAZXHQ010000503.1:0-3185 GCA_964640145.1 uncultured Rhodothermales bacterium
CAGGGCGAGGTCGGAGACGACGACGTCGGGCCGAACCTGCGGGATCTCGTCGAGCGCGCGCGCGGACGTCGCCGCCACACCGGACAGACTCAGGTCGGACGCGCGGTCCACTACATTGCCAATTCCCTCCGCCATGAGCGGATGATCCTCCACAACATATACGGTACGTGACATAAGGCGCGTCGATTCGGCCAGTCGGTAGTCCGCTAGGGTGCTCACTTCAAATCTCCACGAAGTAGTACCGGGGTAGGACGACCCTCGTTTCGCACAGATCGGAACGATGTCGTCCTATTCGGTCGTTTGCTAGGTATCGCACGAGGTCAGATACGGAAGACGAGCCGGACGCATGCATTTTGCAGGGAAAGCGCCGCGTGCGAAGGCTAGCCTGCCGATGGTGCCGAGATGATGGCCATGGACCTGGATCGAGTCGAGCTGTGCGAAGTGGGCCCGCGAGACGGCTTCCAGTATGAGCACCGATGGATACCGACCGACCGCAAGATAGAGACCATACGGGCTCTCGTTGCGGCGGGGCTGCCTCGGATCCAGGTAACCTCGTTTGTGCATCCCGATTGGGTGCCGCAGATGGCCGACGCCGACGAAGTGGTCGCCGCCCTTCCGGTGGTCGACGGCGTTACGTACAGCGGACTCGCCCTCAACCCGAAAGGGATGGAGCGCGCCGCTGCCGCAGGGCTGGGCGCCGTCGACGTGTCCGTCGCCACCTGGGACGAGCACAGTTTCGATAATGCAAACATGAGCGTCGCCGACGCGCTGGCGCAGGCGCTCACGATGGTTCGCCGCGCAAAGGAAGCCGACCTGGAAGTTCAGATCGGGTTTCAGACCGTTTTCGGATTCCGAGAACCGGGCGATACGCCGCTCGAGCGAGTGGTAGACATGGTTTCGGCGTTCACGGACCTGGACGTCGACTCCGTGTCGCTGGCCGACACGACGGGCATGGCCACGCCGCCCCTGATCGCGGACCGGGTTGCGGCCGTACGCCGGGTGACCGGCGGCATCCCGCTCGTGCTGCATCTTCACGACACCCGCGGTCTCGGCCTGGCCAATCTCTACGAGGCCGTTCGTTCCGGCGTCGATCGATTCGACACGGCGTTCGGGGGCATGGGGGGCTGTCCGTTCATCCGGGGCGCGGCGGGCAACGTGGCGACGGAAGACGCGGCATACCTGCTCGCGTCGCTGGGGATCACCACGGGCGTACGTATCGAGGAGGTGTCCCGGTGTTCGCGCCGGATGGCGAATTTCCTGGAGAAGGAATTCCCCGGAAAGCTCTTCAGGCTCGACGGATAGCCTTCGCGGTCGACCGTCCGGTTGAATGTCTGGCCGGGCGGACGTAAGCTTACCGGAAACGAACGTACCCAGGAAGGAGCCCATGCACATTGCCGTCCTCACGAACGAATATCCCCCGAACGTCTACGGGGGCGCAGGCGTGCACGTTGAGTACCTCGTCAAGGAGCTGGCGGCGCTCGACGAGGGCGCGCACGAGGTGGACGTATACTGTTTTGGCGACCAGGACGAAGAGCACGGCAATCTTCGTGTTACCGGCGTGGCGCCGGGGGCCGATCTTCCGGCGACCGATCCGCGGCATGCTAAATTTCTGGAAACGATGCTGCGCGATGTCCGCATGGCCGGACTCGTCTCCGGCGCAGACATCGTGCATTGCCACACCTGGTACGCTCATTTCGGAGGGTGCCTGGTGCGACAGCTCGACGGCGCAAAGCTCGTCCTGACGACCCACTCGCTCGAGCCGCATCGTCCATGGAAGGTGGAGCAGCTGGGTTCCGCCTACCACGCCAGCTCGTGGATCGAGAAGACGGCCTACCAGAACGCCGACGGCATTGTCGCGGTCTCCGAGTCGATGAAAGCGGACGTGATGGAGCTCTATGACGTCCCCGAAGAGCGCGTCGAGGTTATTCCCAACGGCATCGATCCCGACGAATACCGCCCGGTCGACCGGCCGGATGTCGTCGCGAGGCACGGTATCGATCAGGACCGGCCGTTCGTGCTCTTTGTCGGTCGCATCACGCGGCAGAAAGGCATCATTCACCTGGTCAACGCCATTCGATACCTGGCACCGGGCACCCAGGTCGTGCTCTGCGCCGGTGCGCCGGACACCGACGAGATCGAGAAGGAGATGGAGGAGGCCGTGGCGCAGGCCCGGGCTGCCGGCGAACACGACATCCACTGGATTGCGGAGATGCTGCCCCGGGACGAGATCATTGCCCTCTATGCCGCGGCGGCCGTCTTCGTGTGCCCGTCCGTATACGAGCCCTTCGGCATCATCAACCTCGAGGCGATGGCCTGCGAAACGGCCGTCGTCGCCTCGGCGGTGGGCGGCATTCCAAGCATCGTGGTCGAAGGCGAGACCGGCCTGCTCGTTCCGTTCGACGCGCGGGGACCGGTCGATTTCGAGCCGCAGAACGCGGAGCGCTTCTCGCAGGACCTCGCCGAGGCCGTCAACCGGTTGATGGAGGATGACGAGGATCGCCGCCGCATGGGCATCGCGGGACGGAAGCGCGTTCTCGAGCATTACAGCTGGAAGGCCATTGCCGAGCAGACGTCCGCCTTCTATCGTCGCCTCCGCGAAAGCGGCTGAGCGCGTCCGGCTATAAAAAGGCTATAAAAAAGGCGGAACCGGATGATGCCGGCCCCGCCTTCTTCTGCCGTGTCGGACGTTCTGGCTGTTAGAAGTCCATGTCGTCCATGCCTCCCGGCATCGCCGGAGCGCTCTTCTTCTTCTCAGGCCGGTCGGTGACGACCGTTTCGGTGGTAAGAAGCAGCCCGCTCACGGAAGCGGCGTTTTCCAGCGCCGCCCGGGTGACCTTCGTCGGATCGATGACGCCCTGCTTGATCAGGTTGCCGTACTCTTCCGTCTGGGCATTGAAGCCGAAGTCGTCCTTGCCTTCGCGCACTTTTTGAACGACGATCGAGCCTTCCAGGCCGGCATTGTTGACGATTTGTCGCAGCGGCTCCTCGAGGGCGCGCTTGACGATCGCCACGCCGATGCCCTGATCCGTGTTGTCGACCTCGACGTCCTCGAGTGCGGCCAGCGTGCGAAGGTAGGCCACGCCGCCGCCCGGCACGATGCCCTCCTCGACGGCCGCGCGCGTGGCGTGGAGCGCGTCCTCGACGCGGGCCTTCTTCTCTTTCATCTCCGGTTCCGTCGCGGCCCC
>CAZXHQ010000504.1:0-3172 GCA_964640145.1 uncultured Rhodothermales bacterium
GTATCCCGGCAGTCTACCTTCACCACACATACGGATACTCACCGCCCATACCTAGCAGTCTTCATGCACGTATCTCGGCCATTTCCCCTCCTCACCGCCGCGGTGCTCGTCACCGTCCTCGGCCTGGCCCCCTCACTCGCTTCGGGCCAGGATCTGGGCGGACTCATCGACGAGGTCGGCCGTCCGTATGCCGAGCGCTACCTGCAGCCGCTCGCCGACGCGCTCGGGACCGACATGAACGCCGGACTCTTCCATACCGCCCGCATCGGGGGCGGGCTGCTGCCCCTCGTCGATGTCTATGCCGGGGTGAAGCTGATGGGAACGCTCGTCACGAACGAGGACAAGACGTTCGATCTCACGTATGAGACCGAACAGACCTTTCGGGCCGCCGACGGAAATCGGTACACCGTTCCCGTCATGTTCGAGATCAGGGACGGCCCGACGGTCTTCGGCGACCGAAATCCCGGCACGCTCACGGCCGAGGTCAATGAGACGGTCAGCAGCGGCCCCGACGGGCAGCCCGGCACGCCCGACGACGTCGTCATCGATACGACGGCGAGCTTCGACGTGCTTCCGGGCCTCGTCGGAACGCCGATCGCGCTATGGATCGTACCGCAGATCGGGATTGGATCGTTGGCGGGCACGGACCTCGTCGTCCGCTATCTCCCGCGCGTGGGCCACGACAAATACGGATCGATCGCATTCGCCGGGGTCGGCGTACGCCACAGCATCAGCCAGTATATCCCGCTCTTTCCCATCAGCGTCAGCGGCCAGTTCATGTGGCAGAGGCTGTCGGTCGAAGACGCCTCGGACGACGAAATATTCGCCGCCTCCGCCTGGGCGGCCAACGTAGCGGCCAGCAAGACGCTTCTGGTCTTGACCGTCTACGGCGGGCTCCAGGTCGAGCGCTCGAACGTCCGCGTCGACTATACGTTCGAACCGCAGCAGTCCGATCTGCCCGGCCAGACGGTCGCCTTCGATCTCACGGGAGAGAACTCCTTTCGCGTGATCGCCGGGCTCTCCTTCGGTCTCGGACCGTTCCTCGTCAATGCGGACGCGGCCGTAGGCAACCGAACGGTTGTCAGCACCGGCGTCGGGCTGGCGCTATGACGGAGCACGCTCGAGCCTGTGACCGCGCCTCAAGAGAACCGTAATCCGAGATGTCCGCAACGAGAGATGAGCTGATCGCTTTTCTGCGCACGCCCGACGCCTATCCGCACGGGCCCCAGGCCGTCGACGAGGTCCAGACGCACATTTCCTGGGTTTTTCTGGTGGATGCGCACGTCTACAAGGTGAAGAAGCCGGTGGCGCTCGGATTTCTGGATTTCTCCACGCTCGAGAAGAGGAAGCACTACTGCGAGCAGGAGGTGCGGCTGAATCGCAGGCTGTGCCCCGACGTATATCTCGGCGTGGTGCCGATCTCCGCGCACGATGGCCGGTTCCTGCTGGACGACGACTCCAACGTGGTCGAATACGCCGTCCACATGCGGCGGCTCGAAGGAGGGGAGTTCGGGCACGATCTGGTCGATACAGGTCGGCTCGAGACAGAGGACCTCGACCGCGTCATCGACACGCTGGCCGCCTTCTATGAAGACGAATCGCCGACGGCGGAGATGGCTTCCTGGGGGCGCACCGAGAAGCTAGCCATCAGCACCGAGGAGAATTTCGAGCAGACCGGCGCTTTTGCGGGCGCGCTCGTCCCGCAGGCCGCCTTCGACGCAATCCGCGCCTACACGAGGCTCTTCTACGATGCGCAGGCCCGCCTCCTCAACGAGCGGCGCGCCGGCGGACGCATTCTCGACTGTCACGGAGATCTGCATCTCGAGCACGTTTACCTCACGTCCGACGGCGTATGCATCTACGACTGCATCGAATTCAACGAGCGCTTCCGGACCATCGACGTGGCCAACGACGTCGCCTTTCTGGCGATGGATCTCGACTTTCATGGCCGGCCGGATCTCTCCGTATATCTCGGCGAGCAGATGGCCGATCGTCTCGCCGATCCAGACCTGCTGCGTTTGCTCGATTTCTATAAATGCTACCGCGCGGTCGTCCGCGCCAAAGTCGAAGGCATCCGCAGCCGTGACGACGACGTGGAGGCCGATGAACGAGCGAAAAGTGCCGACCGGGCGCGAGCGTATCTGCGCCTCGCCGCCCGCTACGCCACGGGCGGCTCGAAACCGCTCGTGCTAATTTCTATGGGCGGTGTCGGGACGGGCAAGAGCACGACGGCCGAACAGCTCGCCGATGCCCTGGGATGGGACGTTTTTTCATCCGACCGCATACGGAAAGAGACCGCGGGCGTGGAATTATCGCGAAGAGGAGATCCCGAGGAGCGGGCGGCGCTCTATGCCGAAGCACGCACCGCCGCGACGTATGAGTCGCTGGGCCGGCGGGCGACCGACCAGGTGCGCCGCGGGCGCGGCGTGATTCTCGACGCCACCTATTCGAAGCGCGGCCACCGCGACGAGCTGCGCACGACGCTGCGGAAAGCCGGCGCGCCCTACTGTTTCGTCGAGCTCACCGCCTCCGAGGACACCGTGATCAGCCGGCTCAAGAATCGGGAGGCCGGGCAGGCCTCCATATCGGATGCGCGTCTGGATGACTACGAACTGCTCAGACGTCGTTACGAGGCGCCCGATGATCTGGAAGATGCCTTTCACTTCCGCGTGCCCACCGACGAGCCCGGAACGGATGCGCTTGAAGATGCGCTGCTGCACCTGGTTCGTTTCGATTTTTAAGTGCAAGCCGGTTACGCCGCCCTGCCCTCGGACCATGATCGCGCCACTCTGCACAGCTCGATTCATCCTCTTCGCGCTCCTGCCGGCTGCCGCGATCGTTGTCGCAGCCTGCGCGGTCGGCCCGCCCTCCGCGACGCCGGCGACGTCCGAACCCGGCGTCCCATCCGCCGAACGCGTCGACGGCTACCGCGGCATCTGGTTCACGCTGGGGCAGTTCTCCGAATACGGGGACAAGTATTCGGGTGGATTGGGAACGTACACGGCCAAGCATCGACCGCTGGGCGTCTACGCGCCGGCGGTCGACAAAACGTTCTTCGTCTATGGCGGTACGCAGGATTCCACGACCCGAGAGCTCTCGGCCATGATCGCCTACTACGATCACGGCCGCGGCGTCGTACCGCGGCCGGCCGTCGTGCATACGAAGACCGGGA
>CAZXHQ010000505.1:0-3170 GCA_964640145.1 uncultured Rhodothermales bacterium
GCGGATGGCGCGACTTTATCTTGTAGTACTGCCGCATGAGCGGCGTACGGCCCTTGTTCTTAAGATCAGCCATTGCGCTCGTAAACCGTTCCTACCACCGAGAACACTACCACGAACTCTACCATACGACCGGATGCAGGACAGTCGCCAACTTAGCACATCGGTGATGTATTAGCCATGTGCCGGCGCCGATCCGAACGCCATCTTTACGCATCGGGCCGCCGACGAGACGGAGGGCCGGCGCCGCTTTTCACGAAACCGAGCCGGGTGCATTCGGGTCATAATAATGTAAGACATGCCTGCCGTAGTCAACTCTTTCAGATGCGCGAACATGTCCTGGTACAACGTCTATGACAACGTCGAAGTGCAGCGCGTGACGCGCAAACAGGCCGCTGCGGCGACCGCCATCGTGACGGTGTTCGGGGCCGCCGGCCTGGCCGCCGTGGTCCTCGGCATCGACGGCCCGCTGCCTCTCTGGGTGGGCCTCGGAGCGGCGGTCGCGGCGTGGGCAGCGCTGACCGTGTGGATGCTCCGGCGCTACCAACGCCTCCGCCGCATCGTGTGGTGTATAAAGTTCTCCGACGCCGAGGTGGTCGGCTACGATTATGCGCGGCGGCGCATCACGATTCCCTGGGTGAAGGTCGAACGCCTCGAGATCGGCGGCGACAGTCTGACGATCGTCGGCCCGCAGCCCGCCTCGCTGGAGATCACACACCTCTTCGCCGAGTTCGCGCAGGTCAGCCACTGCATTATGCGGTACGCCGAACGGCACGGAGTGCCCGTCTTCGTCGACGGCAGGCCCTGGCAGCAGCTCGACGTATACGACCTCTTTCCCTTCCTGTCCGAAGACGCATCCTCGCCTCAGCGCGGCTCGACGGCGGTTTGACGTCGGCCGGGACGGTGCCTGCAGACTCCTCAGGGCCCGGCGCCGTTGTCGCCGTTCGGCTCCCGAAAAAACGTCTCAATTCTGGCATGCTGCGAGCGGGCGTCCTCGTACCCGATGTCGATGAGTCGCGAGACGTAGTTGTGTTCGAAAAGGAGCATGCTGAGCCAGTCCGGACTCTTCGTCTCCCCCGTGCCGATCACTCTGGAAAAGAGGCCGAGCGTACGCGGCAGCGTCCATTCGTAGTCCCGTGAAAGCTTGCCCAGGTCGACGGAGGGACGCAGCAGAAGCAGCCGTATCGGCCGGAGGCCGTTCCACTCTCGCCGCGGCAGCTCTTCGAGCAGCCGGTTGATCCGCTGGAGGATGACGGCGTCGTCGTCCAGCGCGTCGAGGAAGACGGCATTCGTGAGCAGGCCGAAGATTTGTGAGGCCGGCGGATAGCCGTAGATGACGGGCTCTCGGGCTTCGGACCGCGTCCGGGTATAGCGGGTCGAGATCGCAAGGATGCGGTCGGCTCCGAGGTGGATAGCCGGTGCGAGCGGAGCGGCGAGGCGGATGCCGCCGTCTCCGTACCAGGAATCGCCGATCTGCACGGCCGGAAACAGAAACGGCAGCGACGCGGACGCCATTATGTGCTCGACGGTTAGCTCGGTGTTGATCCCGATCCGGTTGGGGCGCTCCCACAGCTCAAACTGATCGCCTTGAACCCAGCTGATCGTCTGACCGGTCGTATAGCAGGTCGTCACGATGGCAACCGCGCGAAGCTTCCCTTCACGAAGACGCTTCGATACCCCGACCAGGCGGCCGTCCACCGTGTGCAGCGTGTCGGCCAGATACCCGCGCAGCGGCACCGTATCGGCAACGGCACGCATGGCCTCCGGGACCTCCTCAACTTCTCCGTTCCCTCTGAGCGTGCGCGCGGCGATCGCCCGCATGAGACCCAGGGCCGATTCGGCCTCGTAGATGTCGCTCGACTGCAGCGAGCGCCAGTTCTCGACGAGCTCCGAAGTCGCCTCCCGATAGCTGCCCGGGTGGTTCGCCAGATGGGCGGCGTTGATTGCGCCGGCCGACACGCCGACCATCACCGAGAACCGCGCCTCCGGTATATAGTCGGATATGTACTGCAGCACGCCGGCCTGATAAGCCGCCCGCGCGCCGCCGCCGGTGAGCACGAGCCCCAGCTCATGCGGTCGGCTCTCCTTGCGAAACATGTCGCGGAGCCTTTCCATCGTTTTTCCTACCACTGCACTACTCCGATTTCCTACGTTGGCAGCTGCACCGCCGTAGCTTCGGGGACCGCGCACAATCGGCGCCACGCGGCGCGTAAACTACGTATTTCGATGCACATCCTTTTCCTGTTTATAGACGGCATCGGTCTTGGGGACGACGACCCCGCTTCCAACCCGTTCGCCCGGGTCGTGCTTCCTTCGTTCCAACGGTTGGCCGGCGGGCATCCCTGTCTGCGCCGGACGCCGAGCATCGAAGGAGAGGAACACGTCTTCCGCGCAATCGACGCGACGCTCGGCGTAGAGGGCCTCCCGCAAAGCGGAACGGGACAGGCATCGCTTTTCACGGGCGTAAACTGCGCCCGCATCGCCGGCCGTCACTACGGGCCCTATCCGCATTCGAAGACCCATCCCACGCTGGCCGAGAAAAACATCTTTCGGCAGGTCGAAGCCCTCGATCCCGCCGCGGCAGAGCCCGCGGCGTTTGCAAATGCGTATCCCGACCGGTTTTTCGAGTACGTCCAGCAGACCGACCGGTGGACGGTGACCACGCGCTGCTGCCTCGACTCCTCCGCGCGAATCCGCACGGCGGAAGACCTCCGCGCGGGCCTTGCCGTACCGGCCGACCTGACGGGGCGGCGATGGCCGTCCGACGTGACCGACGGAATGATGCCCGGTTCGGAGCCGGAAGCAGCCCGGCGGCTCCTGCGCATCGCGTCCGCCCACCGGCTGACGCTCTTCGAATACTACCTGACGGACAAGGCCGGCCACCGGCAGCGTATGACGCCCGCCCTTGGTGTGCTGACGTCCCTGGACGAGCTCGTAGGCGGTATTCTCGATGAGATGGATACGTCCACGACGCTCCTGATCCTGACGAGCGACCACGGCAACCTGGAGAACCTCACCACCAAAACGCACACGCTCAACCCCGTGCCCTTCGTCGCCTACGGCACCGGCGCCGGTGCGCTTCGCGACGTGCGCGGCATCGAAGACGTCACGCCGGCCCTGCTCGAACTCCTCCGAACCCACTAGCGGTGCGTTGCGGCCCCTTCGTGACGACG
>CAZXHQ010000506.1:0-3150 GCA_964640145.1 uncultured Rhodothermales bacterium
CGTCTTGATGTGGGGACGCAGGCGCACCTTGTTGTCATCAGCCCTCGACTGCATCGCCTGCAGGTTCGCTTCCAGCCTGGACCGTTCCACCAATAGACACGGCGTGGGAAGGTCGTCGAGAATCATGCGATCACCAGCGGAAGGTGTACGTGTATTTGGCCACGACGGTACGGTTGCTCATGAGCGGCGGCACCGGATCGTAGGCGCGCCGGTCCGTGTTGAGACCCTCATTGTACACAATGTAGAGGTCGTTTCCTTCTCGCGGATTGAAGCGCAGCCGGATGTTGGTGAGGACGGCGTCGATGTCGCTGTTGTACTGGATGAACGCGCTCAGGGCCCACTCCGTGTTGAAGGTAGCCTGCGCGCGGAGACGGCTGATGTGCGCGAGGGCGCTGGGAAGCCCGTCGCCGAGATCCACGCGGTTGATTTCGTAATAGGCCTGGAGCTCGAAGAAGCGGCTCAGCGTCCAGACCGGACTGACGGAGGCGGAGACGCGGGTGCCGCCGTAGAACGAGCCGACTTCGAGCGTCCCTTCGCCCCACACCGCGCGGGTGCCGGGCGCCTGCATTTCCAGCTCCACGCCATGAAACCAGTAGCTTCCGACGGGAACGACGACGCCCGGGAAGGCGAGGGGAGCGCGGAGGTCTTCGAAGCTGGAGCGCCACTGCGCATTCAACATCCATCCGTTCTTGGCGGTGCCCTCCCACGACGGACCCGCGAAGAACGACTCGAGGGAATGGTCGGTCAGGCGAAACCATCCCATGGCCGCCCATTCGAAGCGGTGGCTCTGCAGATAGGATCCCTCGCCGGGCAGCCAGCCCCAGCCGAGACGGCTTCCGGCATACTGGTAGTTCTCACGCGTTTCGAACCCCAGCTCCGGGCGATACCGGGGGCCGGACCGGGAGTAGCGGAACCAGTATCCGAGGCCCGAAAAGGTTTGGCGCGTCCAGGTCGCGATGACGCGCATCTGCTCGAGGCTGATGGGGCGGTTGTCGAACGCGTCGTCGAAGGTCTGCGCGGCGATGAACTCGAGGTAATCGTCGCCGGCGACGCGCCAGGTGTGGTCCGTCCCCAGGGCGACATTGTAGCTCCCGTCCAGCCCGATCCGTGAGGTGAAGACGCCGCCGGAGTACGAGTACGGATTGACGGTCTGCCTGCGAAAGCGAACGACCCCGTGGTTCTCAGACGGCAGTCCGGCCGCCTCGGCCGTGTGCATGTTGAGCAGGCCGACGTCCCACCCCTCGTGACGTCCGGCGATCTTGACGCCACCGATGATGGGGACGATCCGGCCCTCGTGCAGGCCGATGCGGCGGCTGTAGAAGAGGCGGCTGCGGCCGCCCATATTGAACTCGAAGATGCTGGCGCGCTCGAGAAAGAAGCGCCGCTTTTCGGGGAAGAAGAGGGGCAGGCGCGTGAAGTTTACCTGCTGCTCGTCGGACTCGACCTGCGCGAAGTCGGTGTTGACGGTCAGGTCCATCGTAAGGTTGTTGGTCAGCCCGTATTTCAGATCGAGGCCGACGTCGAGATCGGGATCGTCGTCGCGCCGAAAGCGCGTTTCCGCGTCGTTCAGCACGTGCTGCTGATTCAATCCGGAGAGCGCGTAGGGCGTTACGTAGACGGGCCTCGAGCTGTAGACGTCTTCGAACGTGACGGGCTGCGCGATGGAAGGCTTGGCCCAGCTCCACTGCCCGTAGGTCGGATTGATGGCGGGAAAGGAATACTGCTCGTTGCGCCGGGCGGACCGCCGCTGGATGATGACGCCCATCTCGGTGCGGCTGCCGGATTCGAAGCGCAGGCTGGAGAAGGGGATGCGGATCTCCGCGTACCATCCGGCGTCGTCCCGCGTCACCTCGGCATCCCAGAACGTGTCCCAGCTTTCGTTGAGCGGAATCTGCGAGCCGGGCCCGGTCTCCGCGTCGTCCGCCACGCTGAAGTCCAGGCGCAGGCCCGTCGGCGTCGTGTAGAATCCGAAGCCGGTCTCGTTATCGTTGAAGGTGTCGATGAAGATGCCGAAGTAGTCGATGTTCGGCGCCAGCAGGTCGCGCTTGTACGACGTGGCCTGGATCGAGTCGGGGCTGTCGAAGAGGCGGCCGGACAGATACAGAAAGTCGTCGTCGTAGGCGAGACGCACCTCGGACCTCACGCTGGGCGCGCCGCGAAACGTAGGCATCATCATCGTGAGGGGCACCGGGTCGACGGACTCCCAGGCCGGTTCGTCGACGCGTCCGTCGAGCTCGACGGCCCCCCGCATACGCTCCACGGTAAACGGTGTCTGGGCCGCGGTATCGGAGACGGCCATCAGCAGAAGAAGTGCGCAGCAGCAACCCCACGAGGATGACGACATGGTGGGAGCGTATCGCGGACTGGTTCACGAAACGGGGCGCACTCAATATAAAGAAGCCCTCGCCGTGAAGGTCCGGAGCTTTTCGTCGACGCGCAAGCGTGGAAGGGTGGACTACACCTGGGTGTGCTTTCCGACGCGGCCCATGGCGACTCGCAACCGGTTGCGCGCCCGTTCGAGCTCCTCTTCGGCGCTTTCCCGCACCGTCGCCTCGACGTCCCGCAGCCGCTGCAGGGCGCGTTCCTCGGCAGCACGGGCCCGTTCGACGTCGATCTCCGAGGCCGGCTCGGCCGTCTCGGCGAGGACGGTCACGTTGTTGTCCAGCACCTCGAGCATGCCGCCGCTCGTGGCGAAGAAGACCTGATCGCCCGCGGCCGTCGTCACGCGGATGGGTCCGACCTCGAACGCCGCGATCATGGGAGCGTGGTTGTAGAGCACCTCGAAGGATCCTTCCACGCCGGGCGCCTGAACGCCCTGCGCCTCGCCCTGAAAGACGCGGCCCTGCGGAGCTACGATTTCGACTTGGAGGTTCGGCATATTCTTCGGGATCGGCAGTTGGGCGGTTCGCAGTCGGCGGTTGGGCGGTTGGGCGGTTCGCAGTTGGTGGTTGGCAGTTGGCGGTTTGGCAGCGGTCAGCTGGGCGGCCTGGCGGACCAATCCGGTCTTGCGGTGGCGGCAGTGAAAACGAACCGCCAAACGGCGCAACCGCCGCCCGCTGACTTATCCTTCAGCCAGCATCTTCTCCCCGGCCTCCACCACGTCTTCGATCGTGCCCTTGAGGTTGAAGGCCCGCTCGGGGTACTGGTCCA
>CAZXHQ010000507.1:0-3129 GCA_964640145.1 uncultured Rhodothermales bacterium
ACGATCAACATCGACGCGCTGAGGCGCGACCTGGAGACGGGCCTGCGCCACGACGGAGAGACGTTGACGGCGCTCATGGAAGAGCGCCGGGCGGTCGAGACGGAGAAGGAGGCGCTGGGGGCCCGCTGGCAGCAGGAGCGCGACGTGGTCATGCAGATCGTCTCGCTCCGCCGGCAGATCGGGGAGCGTCTCAAGAGCAACGGACAGGCGACCGACGACGACGCCCTGACGGGGATACGAGCGGATCTGGACCGACTGAAGGCCGAGCTCTCCGAACTCAAAGGCGAGGAGGAGGCGCTCGTGCATGCCGACGTGAATGCGGACGTCGTGGCTCGAGTCGTTTCGGACTGGACCGGCATTCCCATCGGCAATATGCTGAAAGACGAAGTCGGACTGCTGCTGGAACTGGAAAACCGGCTGCGAGAATACATTCGCGGCCAGGATGAAGCCATCCAGGAGGTTTCCGACAGCATACGGTCGGCCAAGGCGGGCCTGGGCAACCCCGACGCCCCCATCGCCGTGTTTCTGATGGTGGGCCCGAGCGGGATCGGCAAGACCGAGACGGCGCGCACGCTGGCGCAGCTGCTCTTCGGCGGCGAGCGCTTCCTGACCACGATCAACATGTCGGAATACCAGGAAGCCCACACCGTCTCGCAGCTCAAAGGCTCGCCTCCCGGCTACGTCGGCTACGGCGAGGGCGGCGTGCTGACCGAGGCCGTTCGGCGGCGGCCCTACTCGGTCGTTTTGCTCGACGAGGTCGAAAAGGCCCATAAAGACGTGATGGAGCTGTTCTACCAGGTCTTCGACCGGGGCTCCATGCGCGACGGCGAGGGCCGCGAAATCAGCTTCCGCAATACCATCATTATCATGACCTCCAACATCGCGTCGGACATCTTCCTGGAATGCTGCACGGAGGAAGAGCGCCCCACGCCGGATCAGCTTCGCCAGGCCATCCATCCCCATCTGGTACACCACTTCCAGTCCGCGCTGCTGGGGCGGATGAAGGTCGTGCCGTTCTATCCGCTGCAGAAGGACGCCATGAAAGAGATCACCCGCCTGAAGCTCGGCAGGATCGACCGGCGGCTGCACGAGGCGCACCACATGACGTTCGGCTTCGACGACGAGGTCGTCGAGCGGATCGCCGAACGCTGCACCCAGGTCGATACCGGCGCGCGCAACATCGACTTCATCATCGACCGCACGGTCCTGCCCGAAGCGTCGAAGGTATTGTTGGCCCGAATGGCTGACGAGGAGATGCCGGAGCGCCTCACGCTCGGCCTCGACGAGGAGGGCAACTTCACGTATTCCTCCGATGCGATTGCTACTGCCATGCAAGAGTAGGTTAGTATCATGTTTCACATGCAAGCGAACGTCGCCCAGCTTTATTTCGAAACACCGGCGCTGGCCCCGGAGACCTTCCAGGTCGTCAAATTTACCGGCGAAGAGGCCGTCTCGCAGCTCTCCCGCTTCGAGATCGAGCTCGTCTCGGACGATCCGGAGATCGTTTTCGCCGACGTCATCAATCAGCCGGCCACCCTGACGGTGCTGCGCGGCGAAGAGGAAGTGCCGATCCATGGTCTCATCGCGGACTTTCAGCAGGGCGGCCGCAAGGCGGACCTCTACGGCTACCGCGCGGTGCTCGTACCGCGCATCTGGCTGCTGTCGATCAACTTTCAAAGTCGCATCTTCCAGAAGCTCGCCGTGGACGCCATCGTCTCGCAGGTGCTCGAGGAGGCGGGATTCGCGGGACAGGATTTTCGCTTCGAGCTGTCCGGAAGCTATCCCGACCGCGAGTACTGCGTCCAGCTGCAGGAGACGGACCTGGATTTCGTGCAGCGGCTGCTGGAGCACGAGGGCATTCACTACGGCATCGAGCACGGCGAGACGGACGTGCTGGTAATGCGAGACGACAGCAGCGGCAACCCGCCCATTCCGGGAGAAGATACGGTCACCTACAATCCGGGCGCCGGCCTCTCGCCGGCCTCCGAGTCCGTGCGTGAGTTCATTTGCCGGGAGCGCGTGGTAACGGGCAAGGTGATGCTGAAGGATTACAATTATCGCACGCCCGAGACGCAGCTCCTGTCGGAGTCTCAGATCAATGCGGACATGCCCGGCCTCCGGTACGAGTACGGCCAGCATTTCGACGACCAGGGTGAGGGCGACCGGCTCGCTCAGGTGCGCAACGAAGAGATCGAGTGCGGGCGGCGCATCCTCTACGGTGACGGCAACTGCCCCGCGATACGAAGCGGACACCTCTTCAACCTGGAGGGTCACTACCGCAGCGGCCTGGACGGGAGCTACCTCATCACCCGCGTCAGACATGTCGGTACGCAGGCCGCCGCCCTGCCGGGCTTGTCCGAAATGCCGACGGACGAGGAGCAGGTCTATCGGAACGAGTTCACCTGCATTCCCGCCGACGTGCCGTACCGTCCCCCGCGCCTCACGCCGGTGCCCCGCGTGCCGGGCATCATGACGGGCGTCACTGAGACGGCGGGTGGCGACTACGCCTACATCGACGAAAACGGCGAGTACCGGCTCAAGAACCACTTCGACCTCAGCGATCTGACCGACGGGGAGGCCACCCTGCCGATCCGAAAGGCCCAGCCGTATACGGGCCCCGGCTACGGCATCCACTTTCCCGAGCACGCCAACACGGAGATGATCTGGGCCTGCGTCAACGGTGATCCCAACCGGCCGGTTGGACTGCTCACAGGCCCGAACCCTTCGCAGGCCTCGCCGGCCACGGCGGCGAACAAGCCGCAGAACGTCATCCGCACGTGGGGCCAGCACGAGCTGACCTTCGACGATACCTCCGGCGCCGAGAACATCTACCTGCACAGCACGAAGGACTGGACCATCGACATCACGAACGACAAGAACCAGACAGTCGGTAACGACGAAAATCATTCGATCGGCAACAACTTCGTCCTCGACGTCGGCAATGACGAGACCCATTCGACGGGCAACAACCACACGCGCAGCGTCGGCGCTGACGAAGGCTACGACATTGCCGGCAACCAGACGTTCAACGTAGGCGGCAACCGGGACAAGGCCGTCACCGGAAACCAGTCGGAAGCCATTTCGGGCAGCAAGGAGATCACGGTCGCCGGCAGCCATACCGAAACGATC
>CAZXHQ010000508.1:0-3120 GCA_964640145.1 uncultured Rhodothermales bacterium
GCACTTTCTAGCCGGCCGCAAGCAACGGCTTGATGCTGTCCGCTTTCAGCCGGGCCCGCGTGAAGTCCGGATCATACTCGAGAGCCTCCAAGAATTTCTCGTAGGCCTCGCGGTATTTCTCTTCCTCCAGGAGGACGAGACCGTCCGAATACGACAGCTGCGCGTCGAGCGACCTGGAAGGGGCCTCGACGCCGGGCTCGAGGTCCGACAGCGTGACGTTGATCCCTTGCGCAACCTTCAAGCTGAGCTGCTGCACCAGATCGAAGAGGTCATCGGGCCGGTCCGTCGCCTGCTCGGTCATCAGGATCTCACCCGTTTCCACGTTCACGAGGCGTGCGTCAATGCGCATCTCCCTTCCCATCACGATAAAATTGCCAAGCAGCATGGTCTGGGCGCCCAGGAGCTTCCCCATTCGCACCGCCGTGCTCTGGTCGACGCGAGACGGGTCACGCTGAAGATCCTGCTCATCCAGCACCCACTGCAGGCGCTCTCGTTCGATGACCTTCAGGTCCGTCGCCCCGCTCAGTGCACTGATCAGCATCGAGGCGAGGCCCCACTCCAGCGACTCGAAACGATCCCGCTGATCAATCGAGTTATTGGAGAAACCCATGATGGCAAGCGTCTGGAGGCCTTCTCGACGCTCGATCTCGTAGCTGTCCGATACGTCCTTGCGCGCCGAATAATAAATCTTCATCAACGGGGGCGGCTCGAAGTCCGGGTCGAGCTCAATCGGCGGCGGCTCGAGCGCAATCAGCTCTTCCATGACGTCGCGCGCTCTATCGTCGAGGCGTTTCGCCACGAGTGCGCGCCCTAAATACTGCAAGGCATCCCGGCGCGCGGCCTCGTCAGCCTGCGGCGACTCCGCCACGTCGGCAAGCAGCTCGATGGCGCGGTCATAATCCGCTCCGTTGTAGGCCGCGATCGCGTCCTGCAGCGGGGACTGCTGGGCCTGCACCGGCGCAATCAGCACGAGGAGCGCGGCACACACCATCCAGAAATGTCGGCCGCGAACGAAGGTCGTTTTCACGCGATCAGTCACGTATTCCATATCGCCCTGTAAATATTCGAAAGGTTGCTTCGAAGAAATGAACGAGTATGCTCGTCCAATATACCGCAAGGATCTCACTGTCGGAAACGTATTTTGGCGTAACTCGAAGGTTCGTATGTGCTTAGACGATCCGGCACCCACCGCGTCGAGGCGAGTGCGCGAGCCGGATCGGCAAGACCAGTCTACGGCCCGGTACTGCGCGCCTCTCAATAGCGGCTCCTGAGCTCGAAAGACATCGCGACGGTCCTCGGTGCGAAGGTCGGCAAGACGACCAGCGTGTCCTCGTCGTCGATCGTTTCGAAGCCCTGCCGCCGAACGTGGATGCGGTATGTGCCGGGGGCCAGGTCGAATTCGACGGGCGTTTGCTCTCCGCTGTTTACGTCGTTGATCCACACGGTACCCCACCCGGTATCTCCGCCGGTGACGCCGACGCTGACCGTCGTCTCGAAGTAGCACGTGAGCGCAGTGGTCGCTCCTTCCTGCACGACGACCGACGTGTCGGCTCGGTACGGCGCTTCACCGCACGCGACGTCGTGGCGTCCCGCGGCGATCCGATGGCTGCCTGCCTGCACGACCTGCCCGTCCAGGTGCAGGGCGCCGTCAGATTCGGCGCGCAGGGTCATCGTGCCAACCGGGGTCTCTTCCGGATTTAGCGGCGCAAAGAGCACGTATTGCTCGCCGGCCTCCACATCCTGATCGATTCGCCATCCCTCAAAGCCTTCCTTCTCGACCCGAATGGCTTTCCGGCCGGGGTTGAGGAGGCTGTCCACGTGGGGCGTGGATCCGACGCGCTGCCCGTCGATCCAGACGGTTGCATCGGGCGGTCGAGAATCGATCTGCAGGCGTGCGTAGCCGGGCTCCACGGTCGTTGGAGAGAGCGAGATATTCGTAAGGGCAGGCCATCTACCGTCAACGCGGCGGAGCGTCGTATCGATGGGAACGAACCCGGACTTAACCAGACGAAGATTCAGCGATTCTCCGGCCACTTCGTAATCGTCGATCGGCGTCGGCCCAACCACCTCTCCATTTACATAGGCGATCGCGCCGGCCGGATCCGTTGCAATGCTCAGCATGGGAAGTGGAGAATCCGTCTGATGATCGGCGACGACAAAAACGACGATCCCGAGCAGGCCGACGATGCCAAGCGCCCAGGCCCACGCAAAACGACGACGATCGCCGCCCGTCGACCCCGTTTCCTCCGTGCGGTGCCCGCCGGGACGTTCGGAGGGAGAAAGTACGACGGTTGCATCCGGGTCTGTCGGCATCGAGATACGCCCGAGCGCATCCAGCATCTCCCCGGCGCTCTGAAATCGATCGTCAGGGTCCTTTTCCAGTGCCTTCATCACGACCCGGTCGAGGGCCGCCGGGATGTCCGGAACGTAGAAACTGGGCGGCCGGGGCGTCTCCTCGACGATGGCGCGCCTGACCGCGTAGTCGCCCTCCCGATGTCCGAAGGGCAGATGATCGCTCAGCATCTCGTACATCGTCACGCCGAGCGAGTAGAGATCGCTCCGATGGTCGAGATCCCTCGCGCCCTTGACCTGCTCAGGCGACATATAGTTGAGGGATCCGGCCACCGATCCGGTGGCGGATTGCGTCACCGTACGCGCCGCATCGCGCGCAGAGACTTTGGCCAGGCCGAAATCCGTCACCTTTACGCCGCCCTTCGACGTAAGCATGATATTCCCCGGCTTGATGTCCCGGTGAACGATGCCGACGCCGTGCGCATCGCTCAATGCGTGAAGGATCTGCGTCGTGAGTGGCAGGACGTCGTTCCAGGGGATACGCCCCTGCTGCATTCTATCTTTGAGCGTACCGCCAGGGACGTACTCCATGATGATGAACGAGCCTTCATCGGTCTGGCGAAACGCATGGATGTGAACGATGTACGGACTGTTGAGCCGCGCCAGCGCGTGTGCCTCCGACCTGAAGCGTCGCAGAAACGACTCGTCCTGCGCCAGGCCGGGATCCATCACCTTCATGGCGACCGGTCGATCCAGAGAAAGGTCCTCGGCCTGGTAGACGATGCCCATCCCCCCGCGCCCCAGTATCTTCTGGATGCGGTAGACGTC
>CAZXHQ010000509.1:0-3116 GCA_964640145.1 uncultured Rhodothermales bacterium
GTCGTGGGTTCGAATCCCGCCGTCCCGACAGAGTGGGGCCGTTGAGTTGGCTCTAACGTCTGTACGAAGTGAGTCCGCCGAGGTACCACTGGCGGGCTCACGGAGCGCACGCGGAGCTAATCCCGCCGTCCCGACAGAGTGGGGCCGTGGAGTTGGCTCTATCGTCTGTACGAAGTGAGTCCGCCGAGGTACCATTGGCGGGCTCACGGAGCGCGAGCGGAGCTAATCCCGCCCCGACAAGGTGATGCCCTGACGACAACTCTTCGTCGGGGCATCGTGGTTTCGAGCGGGTTCGCTCGGCGGGTTCACCGAGCGGGAGCGGAGCTAATCCGGCCGTCCCGACAAGGTGATTCAGTCGAGTCGGCTTTGCCGTACGTCTAGAACGACTTCGGCCAGTTACCACGGGCGGACCCACGGAGCGCGAGCGGGAGCTCATTCCGCCGTTGCGACAAGATGAAAATCTAACACGCGCCCTCTCCGCCCGGGGAGGGCGCTCTAGCGTACGCCCGGCACCCAACCTGGCGAACCGGTAGCGAAAGGGCCGCCGATTTAATAGTTTTGTGAGCCGCGACCGGCCGTCCTTCAGGGGTGCCGGGCGATGAACGCCTTCCCAGCAACAAGCAACTGTAGGCAAGCATGGAAAGAAAACTACGCTACGGAATGGTCGGCGGCGGGCCCGGCGCCTTCATCGGCGAGGTACATCGAAAAGCGGCCGCCCTCGACGGCCGCATCGATCTGGTCGCAGGGGCCTTTTCTTCCGATCCGTCCAAGTCGAGACAGCAGGGGGAAGACCTGAATCTGGATCCGAAGCGCGTCTACGGTTCCTACGAGGAGATGGCCGAGAAGGAAGCGGCCCTCCCGGGGGACGAGCGTATCGACTTCGTCTCGATCGTTACGCCCAACTTTCTTCACTTTCCGATAGCGAAAACGTTCATCGAGCGCGGTTTTCACGTCGTCTGTGACAAGCCGATGACGAATACGGTCGAGGAGGCGGAGGAGCTCTGCCGGCTGGTCGGCCGCCACGACGTCGTCTTCGCGCTCACGCACAACTACACCGGCTATCCGATGGTCAAGCAGGCCCGGGCCATGGTGCAGAACGGCGAGCTCGGAGACCTCCGCAAGATCGTCGTGGCCTACCCGCAGGGCTGGCTCGCCACCCGGCTGGAGGAAACCGGCCAGAAACAGGCCGCATGGCGTACGGACCCGAAGAAAGCGGGGGTATCGTCGGCCGTCGGCGACATCGGCTCTCATGCGGAAAACCTGGCGCGTTACATCACCAGCCTCGACATCGAATCGCTCTGCGCGGACGTGACCACCTTCGTGCCGGGCCGCGACCTGGAAGACGACGCCAACATGCTCGTGCACTACGAGGGCGGCGTCCGCGGCGTCCTCTACTGCTCGCAGGTTTCGGTGGGCGAGGAGAACGACATCAACATCCGCGTCTACGGGACGAAGGGATCTCTCGAGTGGCATCAGGAAAATCCAAACTATCTCTCGTTTCGGACGAACGACGGCCCCGAGCAGATCTACAAGCGCGGCAACGACTACCTGGCCGATGCGGCCAAGCGCAATTCGCGGCTTCCGTCCGGTCACCCGGAGGCCTTCATCGAGGCGTTCGCCAACATCTACGTGAATGCAGCCCGCGCCATCGCGGCGAGGGTCGTGGGAGAGGAGGTCGATCCGATGGACGTCGATTATCCGACCGTCCAGGACGGGGCCGTCGGCGTACATTTCATCCACAAGGCCATCGAAAGCGGCAGGAAACGGGACTGGGTCGACGCGGCCTACACCCCGCCGGCCTGAGGCCCCATCCATATCCCCGGTGACGTAGCGGCAAAGAACGACCATACATGAGTGACGAGATTCGTACCGTCGTCTTCGATCTCGGCGGCGTGCTTATTGATTGGAATCCCCGGTACGTCTATCGGGAGATCTTCGCGGAAGATGAGGAGCGGGTCGACTGGTTTCTTTCGAACATCTGCACGCCGGACTGGAACGCGCAGCAGGATGCCGGCCGCACGCTGGCGGCCGCTACCGACGTCCTGGTGGCGGAATATCCCGAGCATGAGGAGCACATTCGCGCGTACTATGACCGGTGGGTGGAGATGATCGGTGGACCGATCGAAGGTACCGTCGCGATCCTGCGCGAGGTGCGCGACGGGCCGCATGATCTCTACGGCCTTACGAACTGGTCGGCTGAGACCTTTCCCCTGGCGCTGGAGATGTTCGACTTCCTCGACTGGTTCGACGGGCTTGTGGTGTCGGGGAAGGTCGGGCTCATCAAACCGAATGCGGAGATCTATCATCATCTGACGGACGCCTTCGGTCTCGATCCGCCGGCGACCGTGTTCATCGACGACTCTCTTCCTAATGTGGAGACGGCGCGGGAGCTGGGTTTTAAGGCCGTTCGATTCGAGCATCCGGACCAGCTGCGCGTCGAACTCGATCGGCTGGGCGTCGCCCTCGAATCATCCAACCAAACGTGAATACCATACAGGAGGACTGAACCATGGCACGACCCGTAACACTGTTCACCGGACAATGGGCAGACATGCCCCTCGAGACGCTGGCAAGCAAAGCGTCCGAATGGGGCTACGACGGCCTCGAGCTCGCCTGCTGGGGCGATCATTTCGAGGTGGACAAGGCGCTGGAGGACGACAGCTACTGCCAGGGTCGTCACGATCTGCTCGGAAAGTACGGTCTGAAGGTATGGTCCATCAGCAATCACCTCGCCGGTCAGGCCGTGTGTGATCCAATCGACGGCCGCCACGAGGCGATCCTTCCCGGTCGGGTTTGGGGGGACGGGGATCCGGAGGGGGTGCGGCAGCGTGCCGCGGAGGAGATGAAGGACACGGCGCGCGCAGCAGCAAAGCTGGGCGTCGACGTGGTGAACGGCTTCACGGGCAGCTCTATCTGGCACCTGTTGTATTCGTTCCCGCCGAATAAGCCCGAAATGATCGACGACGGCTTCCAGGACTTCGCCGACCGGTTCAATCCGATTCTGGACATCTTCGAGGAGGAAGGCATTCGGTTCGGTCTCGAAGTGCATCCCACCGAGATCGCCTTCGATATCGTCACGGCGCAGCGCGCGCTCGACGCACTCGACGGCCGCCGTG
>CAZXHQ010000510.1:0-2694 GCA_964640145.1 uncultured Rhodothermales bacterium
GCCAACGACCGGACTTGAACCGGTGACCTGCTCATTACGAGTGAGCTGCTCTACCGACTGAGCTACGTTGGCTGCTATGAGGTGCTCGCACCGGCGCACAGCACGAGCGAGCGGACCTTTTCAGAGCCGCAATCTACTCAAAACGCTTCCACGCACTCTCAACGCACTTGATCCGCCATGCCGCGCGCCGCGGGGCGCCGCCGGGGGTACTCATATTTTCTTCAAACACGGCCGGCCGCCGGCTCCGCCGTCCATTTCACTCCCGGAGCTTTCGCATATTTCGGTAGACCGCACCGGATCTGCATCGAACCGACTCCGCCGGAACAGTGATCGAGCTCGCCGACGTCTCGAAGACCTACGGCCCCATCCGAGCCCTCGAGCCGCTCTCGCTCGACTTCCCCGAAGGCGAGACGACCGTGCTGATCGGGCCCAGCGGCTGCGGCAAGTCGACCATTCTCCGCCTGATCGTCGGCCTCATCCGTCCCGATAGCGGATTCGTCCGCATCGACGAGGAGATCCTGCGGCCGGAGAACGTCGTCCGCCTGCGCCGGCGGATGGGCTACGTGATCCAGGAGGGCGGCCTCTTCCCACATCTCACCGCCCGCGAAAACATCGTGCTCATGGCCGAGCGCATCGGCTGGAGCACCAGCCGCATCGAGGAGCGCCTCGCGTCGCTCACCGGCCTCGTCCACCTCCCCCCCGAGCGCCTGCACGACTATCCGGCCCAGCTCTCCGGCGGACAGCGCCAGCGGATCAGCCTGATGCGGGCGCTCATGCTCGATCCCGACGTGCTCCTGCTCGACGAGCCGCTGGGCGCGCTCGACCCCATGATCCGCGCCGGCCTGCAGGACGAGCTCGAGGAGATCTTTCGCACGCTCGGCAAAACGGTCGTGCTCGTCACTCACGACATCGGCGAGGCCGCGCACTTCGCCGGACGCGTCGTGCTCCTGCGCGAGGGCCGCATCGTCCAGCAGGGCACGCTCCGCACCCTCCTCCACGAGCCCGCCGACCCCTTCGTCGAGGCGTTCGTCCGCGCCCAGCGCTCTCCGCTCGAGTCGCTCGAGTCGCCAGGCCGCGTATGACGTACCGGAAGCATCTCATCCTCCTCGTCGCGCTGGCCCTTTCAGCCGGGGTCGCACGCGCGCAGCAGCCCATCGCCGTCGGGTCCAAGACCTTCACCGAGTCGGTCGTCCTCGGGGAGATCGGGGCGCAGCTCGTCGAAGCTGCCGGCTACCCGACCCGGCACCGGCGCGAGCTGGGCGGCACCCGCTTTCTCTGGAGCGCGCTCCAGTCCGGCGACGTGGACGTCTACCCCGAGTACACCGGTACGCTCATCGAGGAGATCTACGCGGGACGGGACCTCCACGCCGACAGCCTGCGCGAAGCGCTCGAGGCCGACGGCATCGGCATGACCGATCCTCTCGGCTTCAACAATACGTACGCCATCGGTATGAACCGCGCCGTCGCCGACTCGCTGGGAATCGCATCGATTTCCGACCTCCGCGACCATTCCGACCTGAGGATGGCGTTCTCCAATGAATTCATGGACCGTGCCGACGGCTGGCCCGGCCTTCGCCGTGCCTACCGGCTGCCGCACCGCAGCGCCCGCGGCATGGATCACGACCTCTCCTACCGCGGCCTCGCGTCCGGATCGATCCAGGTGACCGATCTCTACGCCACCGACGCAGAGATCGAGTACTACGATCTGAAGGTTCTGGAGGACGACCTGGGCTTTTTTCCGGAGTACCGGGCCGTGTACCTGTACCGGCAGGATGTCCCACCCGCCGTCGTCCATGCGCTCGAGCAGGCTGCAGGCCGCATCGGGCAGGACGAGATGATCGCCCTGAACGCGCGCGTGAAAATCGACCGCATCGCTGAACGGCGCGTCGCCTCCGATTTCCTCGTCGAGACCTTAAGCATAGCCGCCGACCAGGCGGCAAACGATCCTACGAGGGCCCGCCGCGTCTGGCGCCACACGAAGGAGCACCTCTTCCTGGTAGCCGTATCGCTCTTCGCCGCCATCCTTCTCGCGATTCCTCTGGGCGTCCTCGCCGCGAAGGTAGCGCCCCTCGAACAGCTCGTCCTGGGCATCGTGGGCGTCATCTACACGATTCCCTCTCTCGCGCTGCTCGTCTTCATGATTCCGCTGCTGGGCATCGGCGGGCCGCCGGCCATCCTCGCCCTCTTTCTGTACAGCCTCCTCCCGATCGTCCGCAATACACACGCCGGACTCAAAGGCATTCCGCCGCATCTCCTGGAGTCGGCCGACGCGCTCGGTCTGACGCCCGGTTCGAAGCTGCGTCTCGTCGAGCTTCCGCTGGCCTCCCGCAGCATCCTCGCGGGTATCAAAACGTCCGCCGTCATCAACATCGGAACGGCCACGCTGGGCGCTCTCATCGGGGCCGGCGGTTACGGCCAGCCCATCCTGACAGGCATTCGGCTGGATGACATGGGCCTCATCCTCGAGGGCGCCGTGCCGGCGGCCGTTCTTGCATTAATCGCACAGGGCCTGTTCGAACTTGCCGAGCGGTTCGTCGTCCCAAAGGGCCTGCGTCTGTCAACCGAATAGTCCTTTTTCCCGCATGCATCACACCGCATCCGACGCTGCCCTCGACAAGCGCTTCACGCGACTGCGAGACCTCGTCGCGGAAGTGGCCGACCTCCGCAGCGCCGCCGCCGTGCTCTCATGGGACC
>CAZXHQ010000510.1:2704-3112 GCA_964640145.1 uncultured Rhodothermales bacterium
CGTGGGACCAGGAAACCTACATGCCGCCGGGCGGGGCCGAAGCCCGCGCCCGGCAGATTTCCACGATCCGGAAGCTCGCCCACGAACACTTTACGGCCGACGAGGTAGGTCGACTGCTCGACGAGCTCGAAGCGGACGCCGCCGACCTGGATTCGCAGTCTATCCAGGCTGCGATGGTCCGCGTCATTCGCCGGGACTACGAGAAAGCGACGCGGCTTTCGACGAGCCTCGTTACGCGAATCGCCGAAGCCGTAAGCCGTGGCAAGGAGGCATGGAAGAAGGCACGCGCCGCCAATCGCTTTTCCGACTTCGCTCCCCATCTCGAACGGCTCGTCGAGCTCAATATCGAAAAGGCCGAGGCCTACGGCTACGAAGACCGCCTCTACGACGCCCTGCTCGACGACTACG
>CAZXHQ010000511.1:0-3112 GCA_964640145.1 uncultured Rhodothermales bacterium
GGCCGACTTCTCGCTCGGCCTCTGTGTGACGCAGTTATTTCGTGACGAGCCCTAAGTATCGGGCGCGCCGCCGCACCTAATCATCAGTCAGACCTAAGAAATCCGGTGCGCAGTTTTACCGAATCTCTACTGGGATTTGCTTGCAGGTACACCTGCGACGTCCGCCACCCACAGATCGCCGATCGTGGTGCCGCTCCGGCCCGCGGGTCAGGTCGTAGGCTCGCTGCTGCTCGGGATGGGGGCCGTGAGCCTCTCGAATTCGGGCTCACCGGCCTGCGGCCACCACTTAGCGGCCGTCGTACGCCTGGCGAAGGGCCTCGACGTCGAACTTCTTCATCTGCAGAAAGGCCCGCGTGACGCGCGCGACCTTCTCCGCGTCGGGGTCCTGCATCATCTGATGAAGCTCGACGGGCGACACCTGCCAGGACACCCCGAAGCGGTCCTTCAGCCAGCCGCACTGCTGGGCGTCGGGATCTCCGCCCGGCGTCAGCTTCCCCCAGTAATAATCCACCTCCTCCTGCGACCGGCAGGCGACCAGGAAGGAGACGGCCTCGTTGAAGGAGAAGGCATGGGTGTGGCCGCTGTCCATCGCGATGAACGGTTCCCCGTCGAGCGTGAACCGGGCATGCTTGACGCTGCCCTCCTGCTCACCTTCCCCTTCTTCATACCGGAGGATGCCCACCACCTCGGAGTCGGGAAATACGGAGGTATAGAAGTTCAGCGCTTCCTCCGCGCGACCGTGCTGATCGCCGACGAACAGCAGAGAAGGCGTGATCTTTGGGCCCATCTCCTCGCCAGCGCCGAGCGCAAGCTGCCACGAAAGGCCGAAGCGGTCCTGGACCCATCCGTACTTCTCGCTCCAGTCGTACGCGCCCAGCTCCATCAGCGCGGAGCCTCCGTCGGAGAACGCTTCCCAGAGCCGGTGGATCTCCGCTTCGGTTTCGGCGGCGACGAAGAAGGAGATAGCGGGCGTGAAGCTGAAGTGCGGACCGCCGTTCAGACCGATGAACCGGTACCCTTCCAGATCGAACTCCACGGTCATCACCTTCCCCTCCGGCTGCCCGTGAATCTCGAATCCTTCGCGGCCGTATCGGGTCGTAGCGCCGACCCTCGACGGATCGAAGAGCGACGTGTAAAACGACGCCGCCTCTTCGGCCCGGTCGTCGAACCAGAGATGCGGTATGATTTTCTGCGGGATGTTCGGCATGCGTTCCTTGCTAGGAGTCGAGTGAGAACTGTACGTTGCCTTCGTAGCTGATCATCCACTGCACGCCGAACCGGTCCGTGCACATCCCATATTTCTCGGCCCATTCGGTCTGCTGGAGCGGCATCTCGACCTTACCGCCGTCGGACAGCGCCTCGAACAGCTGTTCGGCCTCCTCCGCGCTTTCGGCGCCTATCATGATGTAGAAGTTGTTGCCCACCGTCAGGGACTGGCCGAGCGATTCGAGCGCGTCGGTCGCCATGAGCATGTTGTCGCGGCCGAGCGGCAGGGCGATGTGCGCGATCTTGCTCTCATCCTCCTTCGGCACTCCCATTTCATCCCCGCCGAAGTCTTTGAAGCGCAGGATCATGGGAAACTCGCCGCCGAAGACGGACCGGTAGAAGTTGAAGGCCTCCTCCGCGTTGCCGTTGAAGTTGAGGTAGGGGTTGACGCTTTTCATGAGGTTCTCCTCCGGTGGTCGCTCTTCGTCGTGAGCTTTCAATATTCGAAAATCGCCGCAGGCTCGCACAGTGCAAAACCGCCATACCGAGGGGGGATTTGCGACAACCTTTTCGCCCCCGGTGGCGGCCGTGCAGACCTGGATGAGCGGCAGGCGGCGCTTCGGCGTTCGTCTGGAAATGAGAACGCTTTTGGGGCGCGCCAAACCGACCGTGTATCACTTCCTCTGTTGCTGGGACGTGGCCGTGAGTGGCGCGGGCGGGCGTACCCCGCCGGATTGATCGGGCGGGCGGGCGTATTCTGCCGGATTGATCGGGGGCGGCCGTACCCCTCCAGATTTCCGGAACGGAAACGGTCCGGCCGGGCGGAAAGATTTCGCGTTACATTTCACCCCTTGCCGAGGTCCTGCCGGCCGGTGGCCGAGATTGTTGCGCGGCGCAGATTGCCATGCGTTCGTCCGGCGGCCTCCACAATATGGTCGATAGTATGATCGATCATGCGGGTGAAACGGTCCCGGCCACGCCTGCTCACCCGGCACACCCCGGCTCGGGCTCGCGCCGGCTCGAACGGCGCACTCCCGCTTCGCACGTCACGTCGCCGCACCCCAGGGTTACGCGCTGCGGCCTTAAGGTGTCCATCGGATAACGGGCCCTTTTCCGTGACCCGGCCTCGGGAGGATCGTACGGCGACTACGCTTCGTATTATTCGATGACCCGGTGCATAAGCCGCTCATGGAAACGCTCGCTGCCTGGAGCCGCGCTCTTCGCGATCCGTCGCTACGCGATCTGTAGCTCGTACGCGCCGCGGTTCGCAGCCGACACGCACCTCGGACCCGTCCGTCGGCGGCGGGCCGGCGCCGGCCGATTGAAGATATGTAGCCATCCAGAAGAGACGGCGACGTCCTCCTCCCGGCTCCGCGACCGTTCGTCGCCTCTATCAAGCCGGCGTGGACGGCGGTTTCGCCGGGGTCATGAGAGGATTATGAAGGATCGACTTGCGATGCGAAATGCTCAGAAGACGCTGGATCGCGTGGATCAACGTATCGCAGGCTTTATGGCGAATTGGGGAACGCCCGCCCTGCGCGTCTCACTGGGCATTATCTTTATCTGGTTCGGGGTGCTGAAGCCGCTGGGCACCTCCCCCGCCGAATCTCTCGTCCTGTCGACGGTGGCATGGATGCCGCTCTTCGGGCCGGAAACCTGGCTGCACGTGATCGGCTGGTGGGAGGTCGTGATCGGCGTGACCTTCCTGTATCGGCCTACCATTCGCATCGCCATCGCCCTGCTCTTCCTTCAAATGGTCGGGACCTTTCTACCTCTCGTCGTGCTTCCCGGGATCACCTTCCAGCCGGGCCGGATACCGTATGGTCTGACCGTGGAAGGTCAATACATCGTCAAGAACCTCGTCATTATTTCCGCGGCGCTGGTCCTGGGCGGAACGGTACGCCGG
>CAZXHQ010000512.1:0-3076 GCA_964640145.1 uncultured Rhodothermales bacterium
CTGTTGATGATGACGCTGGCTTCACTGATGAGCGACTCCTGCACGAACGAGCTCACGATCTTCGCCGGGGGGAGAATGCGCGCGTTTGTATACAGGGGCGCCGTCGGACTGTAGATGTCGTAGTCGGGGTACCGCTCGGTAAGCATCAGGTTGGCGTCGAAGAAGGAACGGATGGTTCCCACGTCGCTCCAATACCCCTCGAAGGGATAGCTGGCAACGCGCCGACTGCCGATCGCCTTCGGAATGATCTCGTGGCCGAAGTCGTGCTCCTCGGGGTTTTCCTCCAGCATGTCCTGCAGCAGGCCCTTATTGAACACGTAGATCCCCATCGAGGCGAGATACAGGCGGTTCTGCTTCTGCATCTCCTTGCTCACCGGACTGTCCTTGCCGTCGAGGTCGTCCTGCCCCGGCTTTTCATAGAACTCGTTGACAATCCCGTCCGCGTCGGTCTTCAGAATACCGAATGCGGATGCCTCCTCCGCACGGACCGGGATGGTCGCCAACGTGACTTCGGCCTCCGTCGCCGCATGGTGCCGCAGCAGCTTGCGGTAATCCATCGAATAGAGCTGATCGCCCGAGAGGATCAGCACGTGCGAGTGCCGGTACGGCTTGAGGTGGGGCATCGACCGCCGGACCGCATCGGCCGTCCCCTGAAACCAGTCCTTCGACTCCGACGTCTGTTCGGCGGCTATGATGGTCACGAACCCTTCGCGGAACCGGTCGAACTGATAGGTCCGAGCGATGTGGCGATTGAGGCTGGCCGAGTTGTACTGCGTGAGCACGAAGATCCGGTTGATCCCCGAGTTGATGCAGTTTGAGACGGGGATGTCGATCAGGCGATACTTGCCGCCCAGAGGCACGGCCGGCTTCGCGCGATGCATGGTGAGCGGATAGAGGCGAGTACCGGCTCCACCTCCAAGAATGACGGCAAGAAGTTCTTCCATGAGAGCTACCTCGTTTGGTCGTTCAGTATGCCTGCCGCAAAGTAACGATGCGTCCCGACTTATGTAGCGCCGGCTGACCTTTTCGTGAAACACCCATTCCGCTCGTTCTGTACATGAGACAACGCGCCCTTCTGCAGTTCCCGGTCCTATGAGCGAGCAATCTCTACACTTACTGGAACGCATTCGCCGGCGCCTGCATGCCGCATCCCGACGGATCACGCTGGCCGACCTCCTCTTCGGACTGGGCCTGGCGCTGGGCATTACGTCCGCCGTGTGGCTCTTCTCGGTCGGCCTGGAGGCCGGGTTCTGGCTCGACACCGGGCTGCGAACCGCGCTCTTCTGGGCGGTCGCATGTACGTCGGCCGCCGTGATTGGCACCTTTCTTCTCGTGCCGCTGCTCCGCCTCGCAGGCCTGCTTTCCGGGCCGACGCCGAACCACCTCGCCCGCCTCGTCGGCGATCGTTTTCCCGAAGTCGGAGACCGCCTCGTCAATTTGCTGGACCTCTCGGAAGGTCGGCGCACGGACGCGCCCGACGATCTGGTCGACGGCGCCGTGCAGATGCTCGGCCGCGACGTCGAACCGTTCTCCTTCGAGTCCATCGCCGATTTCTCCAGAGCTCGCCGCGCGGTGCGCCTGGCCGTTATTCCGGTCGTGTCGCTGCTGCTTTTCCTGGCCGCAGCGCCCGGCACGTTCTTCGATGCATCGCAGCGACTGCTCTCGCCCGGCATCCACTTCGATCAGCCCGCCCCGTTCCGGCTCCACGTTGAACCCGGGACGGTGGAGCTCGCACGCGGCTCATCGCTGGAGATACGCGTCGAGCCGGAGGGCCGCGACCTGCCGGCTTCGATCGTGCTCGCACTTAACCACCTGGATGAGGAACACGTCGAGACCGTTCGACTGACGCCGGACTCGGCCGGCACGTTTCGTCACGAGATCGCCAACGTGCGCCGGTCCTTCCGGTACCGGGTCAGCGCCTCGCCGGTAACCGGCCGCTGGTACGAAGCGTCGGTAACCGAACATCCGCTCGTCCGCAGCCTTCAGGTAACCCTGCAGTTTCCCGGCTATTCGGGCGTTCCGCCGCGGCGCCTCGATCCGAACGTCGGTGACGTCACGGGGCTGCCCGGGACGCGCGTCGATCTGGACGTCGCGCTCGGCGGTTCGGAGGCTGAATCGGCCGCGGTCGAGTTCGACGACGGGAGCTCCGTTGACCTCGACATCCACGAGGGACGCGCCTCCGGTCAGTTCACGCTCTCGCGAGAGGGTTCCTACCGAATCGTTCTCGAGAATGCACGGGGATTCTCGAATCGCGATCCGATCGAGTATACGATGAATCTGGTGGTCGACGCCGATCCGTCCGTCATCATCGTACGTCCCGAAGCGGACGCCGTCCTCGGCGACGAGCTGCAGCGTCTCGTCGAAACGCGCATCAGCGACGACTACGGGTTCCACGATCTGACGCTTTTCTACCGGCTCGCAGAAAGCCGGTTTGGCGAGACCTCCGAGACGTTCGAGGCGATCGATCTTCCGCTCCAGGATCCCCGGCGCCTCGACCAGAACGTGGCGTACGACTGGCGAATCAGCGAATCGACGCCGCTCGACCCGGTGCCCGGCGACGTCATAGAATATTACGTGCGCGTCCGTGACAACGACGCCTTCGCAGGATACAAGTCCACCCAGACTCCGGTAAAGCGCCTCCGGCTGCCCTCGCTCGCCGAACAGTACGAACGGCTGAGCCGGGAACAGGATCAGGCCGAATCGCAGATGGAAGACTTGCTCGACGAAGCCCGCCGGCTCGACGAGCAGTTCAGCGAGCTCCGCGATGAGGTGCGGCGGAAGCAAGACGCGGACTGGGAAGACCAGCGCCAGCTCGAGCAGATCCAGGAACGCCAGCAGGAGGTCGAAGAGCAGGTCGACGACCTGTCGCGGCAGGTCGAATCCATGAACCAGTCTGCGCAGCAGAACGACCTCCTGAGTCAGGAGACGCTCGAAATGTATGAAGAGATGCAGAACGTCGTCGAGGAGATCAATTCTCCGGAACTGCGTGAAGCGCTCCAACAGCTGCAGGAGTCCATCGAAAACATGGACCTCTCCGGGATGCAGGAGGCGATCGAGAACTTCGAGTTCAATGAGG
>CAZXHQ010000513.1:0-3073 GCA_964640145.1 uncultured Rhodothermales bacterium
AGCACATGGTCGACGGCATACTGGGAGAATCAGCAAACAGACGTGCGTAGAAGATGCCGACGGAATCCGATTCCATACCGAACGTACAGGCGCCGTCACCGGGCCGATGGCTTCTCGTCGTCGGCGGAGCCTTTCTCGGTGCCCTGGGTCTGAAGCGCCGTTCATTCGGCGGCCTCGCCGTCGCCGCGGCAGGAGCGGCGATGGTCTACCGCGGCCTGCAGGGCGGCGAGCGGGCCCGTTATTCGGTTTCGCTTCGACGCAGCGTGACGATTCGCCGGCCTCGGGCGGACGTATACGATTTCTGGCTCCGGCTGGACGAGCTGCCCCGTTACATGGAGCACGTATCCAACGTGACCACGATCGACGAGCGGCGGTCCGCCTGGTGGGTCGACGTGCCGCGAACCGACCGCCGCCTCGAATGGATCGCCGAAATTGTCTTCCTCGAAGAGAACCGTCGCCTTGCGTGGAAGTCCCTGCCCGGCGGTGACGTTTCCACCGAGGGGGAGGTGCGTTTCGAGGATGCTCCGGACGGGGAGAGTACGCAGTTGACCGTCCACCTCGACTACCGCCCGCCCGCCGGACGCGCGGGCCGGCTGGCGTCGCGAGCGCTGAACCCGGCCTTCGAACGCCTCGTGCGGGAGGATATCCGGCGCGTCAAGCACGTCCTCGAAGCCGGCGAGATTCCATCCAACAGCTTTTCCGAATCATGAGAGCGCTCTGCTGGTACGGCACGCACGACGTTCGCGTCGAGACGGTGCCCGACCCCGAACTCGTTAATCCGCGCGATGCCGTCGTCCGCATCACACGGACGGCCATCTGCGGATCCGATCTCCATCTCTACGACGGCTATATTCCGACGATGCAGGAGGGCGACATCCTCGGACACGAATTCATGGGAGAGGTCGTCGAGGTGGGCCCCGAGGTCGACAACCTCGACGTCGGCGACCGCGTTGTCGTGCCGTTCCCCATCTCGTGCGGTCGCTGCGCCCACTGCGCCGGCGAAGAGTACGCGCTCTGCGACAACTCCAATCCCAATGCCTGGATGGCCGAGGAAATGTACGGATACTCACCTGCGGGGCTGTTCGGCTATTCCCACATGCTGGGAGGCTATGCGGGGGGACAGGCCGAGTACGCCCGCGTCCCCTACGCGGACGTCGGACCGTACAAGGTGCCGGAGGAGCTCGGCGACGAGGACGTGCTCTTCCTGACCGACATCTTCCCGACCGGATACCAGGCCGCCGCGAACTGCGACATCGCTCCCGGCGACGTCGTAGCCGTGTGGGGATGCGGCCCCGTCGGTCTCTTTAGCATCGTTTCGGCCTATCTCCTGGGCGCCGGGCGCGTTATCGCCATCGATCGCATTCCCGAACGACTCGAGATGGCCGAGCGAGTCCACGCCGAAACCCTCAATTACGAAGAAACGAACCTCTTCGAGGCGCTCGAATACCTCACGGCCGGGCGCGGTCCCGATGCGTGCATAGACGCGGTCGGCATGGAGGCGCACGGTCACGGATTGGCCGGCTTCTACGACACGGCCAAGCAGGCAGTGAGGCTCCAGACGGACCGGCCCACGGCGCTGCGCCAGGCGATTCAGGCATGCGGCAAGGGGGGTACGGTCTCGATCCCGGGCGTGTACGGCGGCGTCGTCGACAAGCTCAACCTGGGCGCCGCTTTCAGCAAGGCCCTTACCTTCAAGATGGGGCAGACCCACGTGCACAAGTACCTTCCGCGCCTGATGCAGCACATCCTGGAGGGTGAGGTGGAACCGTCCTTTCTGATCACGCACCGCATCGGACTCGAGGAGGCGCCGCGTGCGTACGAGACGTTCAAACACAAAGAAGATGCATGCGTGAAGGTCGTACTCACTCCATAACGTCCGACTCTCCATGACCAACCTCAGCAGAGCCGCCACGCTGGGCGGCGCAGCCCTCGCCTTCGCCGCTTATCGACGCTGCCGGCGTATGGACCTTACCGATAGATCCGTACTCATTTCGGGAGGATCGAGAGGCCTCGGACTCGAGATGGCCCGCGAATTCGATCGGAAAGGGGCCCGGCTCGCACTCCTGGCCCGGGATCGAGACGAGCTGGAGGCGGCCCGGGAGAAGCTGCGGCCGGCGGACGTCATGCTGGTCGAGTGCGACGTACGGGACGCGGCCGCCGTGTCCCGCGCAGTGGAGGAGGTAGCCTACAGGCGCGGAACGATAGACGTGCTCGTAAACGATGCAGGCGTCATCGACGTCGCCCCGTTCGACCGGCTCGACGAGGAGGATTTTGAAGATTCGCTCCAGACCCACCTATGGGGTCCGCTGCGCCTCATCCGCGCGGCGTGTCCCCGGATGCCGACCGGCTCGCGCATCGTCAACATCTCGTCGATCGGCGGGCTCGTCGCCATCCCGCACCTGCTGTCGTACTCGGTCGGCAAGTTTGCGCTCACCGGGCTGTCGGAGGGGCTGCATGCTGAGCTTTCGCAGCGGGGCATCGTGGTGACGACCGTGTGTCCGGGGCTCATGCGCACCGGGTCACACGTCAACGCCCGCTTCAAGGGACGGCATGAGGAGGAATTCGCATGGTTCGCGGCGGCGGCGGGATTCCCGCTCGCATCGATGAACGCCCGGAGGGCCGCCCGGAAGATCGTGAGCGCCTGCCGTTCGGGGCGGCCGGTTCTGATCCTGACGCCGCAGGCAAGGGCGCTGCATCTGTTTCGAGCCTTCGCTCCGAACACCACGGCCCGCGCGCTGAGCCTCGCCGCCCGTCTGCTTCCGGACTCGCCTGCATCGGAGGATGGTGATCGCAAGAAGGAGGGTTGGCGCAGCACCTCGGTCGCCGCCCCGTCGATTCTGACGAAGCTGGCCGACCGCGCCGTTCGACGCAACAACGAGCTGTCCGCGCGCCGTCGCGGCGCGTATTTCGAGGGCTGATTCTCGGCGTGCCGGCAGGCGCTGCGCACCCACCACCCGGCACGGACTAGTCGCTCCGCTTTTCCCGCTCCCGCAGCGCGCGGTAGCCCGCGTACCCGAGGCCCACGGCAAGCGCGATCACGCCAAAGAAGATCAACAGGAAGAGTAAAGACATC
>CAZXHQ010000514.1:0-3061 GCA_964640145.1 uncultured Rhodothermales bacterium
TGACGGCGTACGGCGGGTCTTAAGCGAGGAGTCCGCTCCGATGCTCCTCGCCGGCGTAGAATACTACCTTCCGATCTACCGCGAGGTGAACCGGTACGGCCATCTGATCGACGACTCGATCGTCGCCGGCAATCCGGAATACGTCAAACCGAAGGACCTGCACGGCAAGGCCTGGGAGATTATTGAGCCCCGGTTCCAGGAGGTGCAGAAAACATCGATGGCGCGCTATCATCAGCTCGACGGCAACGGCCGGCAGCTGGCCTCCGACGACATTCGCGAGCTCATCCCGGCGGCCGTCTTCGGGCGCGTCGACACGCTTTTCGTGGAGATCGATGCGCACCGATGGGGACGCTACGACGAGGAAAACAATGCCGTCGAGCTTCACGAGGACCGCCAGTCGGGCGATGAAGACCTGCTCGATCTCGCGGCCGTGCATACGTTGATGCATGGCGGTACCGTCCACGCCCTTATACGTGAGAACATGCCCGCCGACAGCTCGATGGCCGGCACCTTCAGGTATCCGGCCGACGTGGCGGCCGATGACGCGTGAGGGATACTTGAAGTATTACTTCAGGTATATATGAGAGATAATGGCAGCCGCAAAGCTGTTCCTGTCAAGTTTAGGAAAGGCCGGCTTAGCGTCTCAGCGCGGTCATCGTTCAGCGCGGACGTATAGTTCGCACTGGGATCGCTACCCTTAGAGTCCGATATCTTCAGCGGGGTTGCTCTGAAAGGTTGCCGCGTGCTTCACGTAGCCGTTGAACGTATCCCAGCTCTTGTGTCCGCTATGTTCTTTTACCCGTCGCTCCGACTTGCCGGCTCGAATCGCCTGCGTTATGAATCCAGAGCGGAGCGAGTGTGCTGAGAGGTTTTCCGTAGAGAGACCGACACGTTCGGCGTGCTCTTTAAGGATGACGGAGACGTACTGCGGCGTCAGGGCTTTTTTGCCAATGGAACCGCCGCGGTAAAAGCGGCGAAAGACGGGTCCCGACTGGATGCCCGCTCGCTTCATCCAGGTGCGTAGCGACGTCACGGGGCACGTCTCCGGATGGGTACCGTAGGGGATGCCTTTGACCAGACCACCGCCTTCTTGGTCGGTCTTGCTCCTGCGGATGTAGACGTTCACGCCGCGTCCGGATATAAACTCGAGATCGTCCACCGCAAGGCTCACGATCTCACTCCGACGCAGCGCGCCAGCCCAGCCGACAAGAAGGATCGCGCGGTCACGCAATGATTGGATCGTAAGCTCACCGGGTTCGTCTCGAGGAAGGTGCTGCACGATAAGCCGAAGGTCTTCGACCATGAGGGGCTCCGCTTGATCTTGGCGGCGCGTCTTTTCTCGAACGATGCCTCTCCAGATCCTTCGCAAGGGACCACTGGAGACGGACGCGGGCGTTTCCTGGCTGTGCTCCTTATGAACGGAGCTGATGGCCGCGAGGCGCCGCTCCAGCGTCGCGAGGCTATATTCGTCTACGATGGCACCTAGATACAAGCCGACGGTCTCGGACGCAGCGGGCATGGAACATCGACCATGTTTCTCACACCACGCTGTAAAGTGCTGCCAGTCGCTTTCATACGCCCGTGCCGTATTATCAGCCCACGCCTGGCTCGCGAACGCCTCAAGCCGACCCAGCGATGCTTCGAGTTCTCTAAGCATCGCCTCATCGTGTTCACCTAGAGTGTCGTTGTCGTACGATTGAAGCGCCATCGGTATCTTCGGGAAAACGCGTTCTTGTTCGTTCGATCTACCGGAAGAATACGACGTCCTCGCCAATATTACAAGTGATAATCTTACCTTATCACTTGTATTAATTACGCCGAAAATAGGCAGCCTAGACGTATACACAGCCGACGACGGGTTCGAGCGACACCTGCGGTCTCGGTGCGTCCCGGTCGATCGACAGGTATTGCCACTCAGTCGGTCCGCTCCTTGTCGCGATTCGCGTTCTTATTGCCAAGCGCTTCATCCAGATTCACCCCGCCGACCACGCCAAAATCGAGCGTCCGAATCGGGAATGGGATCGTAATGCCGTGCTCGTCGAAGGCGTTCTTGATGCGCTTGATGGCTTCGCTGCGGGCCGTCAGGAAATCCGCGTACGTTCGATACTCGATCCAGAAGCGTATCACGAAATGGATCGAGCTGTCGCCGAACGATTCGTAGAAGAGCTCTACGTCGCGGCGAGCGTCGCGTCCGGCCACCGGTTCCACGGCTTCGACGGCGAGGCGCTCGGCCTGCTCGAGGTCGTCCCCGTAGGCGACGCCGCAGGCCAGATCTACACGGAGCTCCCCCGTCCGTGTGTAGTTTACCAGCGGATTCTGAATGACGTCACTGTTCGGCACGATGACATGCTTGCCGTCTGAGGTTCGGAGGACCGTCGTGCGGAGGTTCACCTCTTCAACGATGCCGAAAAAATCGTTGGTCTGGATGAGATCGCCGATCTGGATCGGCCGCCGAAACGCCATTATCACCCCGGAGATAAAGTTCTCAGCGATGTCCTGAAACGCAAATCCGAGGGCGAGGCCCAGAATGCCGATCCCTGCCAGCAGCGTGGTGACGGTCTTGCTGAGACCCAGCACGCCGAGCGCGACGAAAAGACCTGCACCCACCACGGCCGCGTACGTCAGCGTGGAGAACAGGCTGTTGACCTGCTTGTGCGACGAAACGCGGTCCAGCAGATGCGATACCGTGCGGCGCAATCCTTTGGCGAGCAGGATCGAGAGCAGCACGATCAGAACGGCTGCCGCAATGTTCGGCAGCGCTACGATCAGCGCATCGACCCATCCCTGAAGCTTGGCCGCGAGCTCGGACAGGTTAGAGGATTCGTTCATTGCGATCGATGTAAAGGTCAACGGCCTCGTGCATGCGCCGGGCGGCCCGTAGGCGGGACCGAGCGGCGTGACGTCAAATCACGCAAGACGATCGCCCGAAGTCAAACGCTGCGCGCGGGAGCGGTGATTATCACGCATACGTTTCCTTCCCTCCTCCTCTTGGGTGGAACACCCACTAAAACGGTGCCATGTAATTAATACGCGCTCCGGGTGCGGCTCGAGGTCGTTTCGA
>CAZXHQ010000515.1:0-3053 GCA_964640145.1 uncultured Rhodothermales bacterium
CGTTTGGAGCATCCGCGCTTGCCTGAACGTCGATCCAATTCAGCTCCTTGAAAACGTAGTCGAGGAGCGCTCCGGCGGCTTCCTGAGCGAGCCCACGTCCCCAGCGGCGGGGTGAGAGACTGAGGACGATCTCAAGCTCCGGCGGCTCGTGAAAGTACCAAAAGCCGCCGCACCCGATGAGGCGGCGCGTCCCGACAGCCTCTATCCGCCAGAGCCCGGCACCATGCCGTTCGAAGAGACGGGCACTCCGATCGATCGCTTCACGTACCTTCTCCGACGAGACGACCCGGCCATCCCACAGGTATCGGCGCACTTCGGGCTGCGACCAGTGGTCATGGAGCGCCGGCAGATCATCAGGCCTCAGCGGCTTCAGAAAAAGGCGCGGGCTGCTCAACTGTCGCGTCGATTCCGGCTTCCGCGCAAAATTTTCCATCATCGATTATGGTACGACGGTGGGTTTAACATCGGCGGTCATTTACGTTGACGTGAAATGTACATCAACCACCGCCGTCAGCGCGACGCTATCGGTACCTTGCGGAAGCGTCCCCACGCCACGAATGCCGCAAGGGCGCCGAGCGCGAAGTTGATCGGGAGCGCTTCGGGCTCCCCGCGCATCCCGTGGAACCCCGCCGCAAGCGCCATCACCACGACGAGCCCGGCCGCCGCGAGGGGCGTCAGCATCGGACGGATGCGCAGCGCCGCCGGCAGGACGAGGCCCAGTGCGGCAGCGAGTTCGGAGAGCCCGATGAAGCGGACGAGCAGGCCGGGGATGTCGCCGGGCCAGCCCATCTGGGCCGCCAGCTCCGGAATCGGGGCCGTGAGCTTCAGAACGCCCGCGAATCCGAAGGCGGCGGCAAGGAGCCCCTGCACGATCCAGAGGGCAATGTGGACCCACCCGTTCCGGCGGGCTGCCGCGGCGTCGGAGAGGGCTTGCGACTTCATGGGCGTCGGCAAGATTTTAGTGAGTGCGCCCTGCCGGGCGCACCCAAAAAAAAGGGGCTCCCGTAGCGGGAGCCCCCCGGACATACAGCCGTCGGTAAGCTACTCCGGCCTCGAATACAGCGTTACATAGCCGTCTTCCGAGACGTGCACGGCGATGATGTCGTCAGCCGACGTTTCGCTCGCCTCGAGAGCCGCGGCGACAGCCTCGCTTTCGCCAAGCGCAGCGCGAAGATTCTCGAGCCCGGCGGCGTCCGCTTGAGCAGTCTCCGTCAACCTCGTGACTGCTTCTTGCGGGCCGACGTCGCTCGTACTGACGACCTCGATGTTATCCGCCGTCAGGGTCTCCAGGCCTTGCAGCGCTGTGACGTGGTCAGGTGCATTATTCACCGCAACGGTGAACTGCTGCAAATCCTGCTCCTGCGCTTGCTCCTGCGCGACGGCATCGCCTGCGGTAAGAGCAATAAGGAGTCCAAAGATGGCGGTTAGAGTACCCGCCCGAAGTGAAAACATGGCACTTCCTCTCGGTTAGTTGAACAAGAACGTTAGATGCGCCAGGTAGCGGGCTTTAATCGAACGGCCCGTGAGAAGATTGCCTGCCGTCGTCGTTATAACCTTACCGTTACCAGTTGGAAAGCATCGTTAAAGTTGAACGGCCGCGCGGATGTTGGCACGCGGTTGACACGCGCTCCGGCCGGAGGTGGCCTGTTCAGCGAGCGTGCGCTCGATCGGTCGGTACCTGCGGTCGCCGGCGCGAGGGCATCCGCGCAGACCGTACGGATTCGAAATCCTCTTCCCTCAGTACGTGCACGCCTCGGGATCGGGCTCAATGTAGTAGGAGGCATAATTCGACGCTTCCGGGTCCATGCATCCCTCCAGGTCGAGAAGCTCCACCGTTCGGAACTCGACGGGGTGGCTTTCGCTCTGGAGCGAGATGCTGCCTCCGGTCAGTGCCTGGCCGTCCGACTTTACGGCGGGATCGAAGTCGGTCACGACCCCACCGCCGATCTGCGGCCGAGCGTACTCCAGCACCGTCTGTCCGTTTACGATGTGACGGATGAGCCAATCGCCCAGCACGACCACCTCTGCGCGGACCCACTCGTCGCTGGGATAGGTGGCCGACGCGGACGAGATGCAATGGTCCGTGACGAGCTCGCCGTCCATCACGACGTGCGTGCCGGGCGTGCACAGGTTGGCCGTCGTGCGTTCGCCCGTGCCGAGGCCGCCGAGCAGCTGGACCTCGATCGAGATGGGGAAGTCCTGCGCCAGCGTCATCGTCTCCGGGCTCTGGCCGTGGACCATGATTCCGCTGTTCTTCTCCGCCCAGCCGGGACCATCCGGCGCCTGCTCATCCACGAAGCGGTACTCCACGCGGAGGACATAGTAGGAGAATGGCTGCTCGTAGAAGAGGTGGCCGAAGCGCTCCTCGAACGCGTCGTACTGCTCGTACGCGACCTTCAGGACGCCGTCCTCCACGCGGAACGTATTGCCGAAGTTGGTGCCGAGCGGATGGCCGCGGACCTTGGGAATCCAGCCCTCCAGGCTCTCGCCGTCGAAGAGCTGGATCCAGTCGTCCGGCTCGGGTACATCCTGGGCTACTCCGATGCCGGCGCCCGTGACGACGAGCAGGAGCGTGATGGCTAGCGGTTTGGTGATCATGGCAGGCTGAAAGGATGTGGAGCGGGTTCTATCGGCACCTGCCCCCCTGACGACCGTTCGGATCGTGCACCGACGGCGCTGCTGCAGGGGGGCTCTCCGTGCCAACATAGCAGATGGCGCCGCGGAAGTCACCCCGCAAACGCACGATTCACACAGCCTGCAGCGCCGGCGTCAGGAACGTGACGTCGCCCATGTGCCTCCTGCAGCGACCTGCGGAGGATCGCTTGGGTACCCAGGAGATTGGCGAATATTTTTTCGGGCCTTCGACGACGGCGCAGGTCTCCGCTACGAGATCCCCGAGCCGTCCGGTAGGTGAGCCGCCTCGCGAGAGGACGCCGTTCGGTATATTCCGGTAGGTGAGCCGCATACGAGTCGGATGTCTCGGCAGCTTCACGTCCGGCCGCGTCTTCCCCGCCGAGTAGACGGTCCGGATTCGTCCTGCGTCCGGCCGTGAG
>CAZXHQ010000516.1:0-3027 GCA_964640145.1 uncultured Rhodothermales bacterium
GGTACGCTGTGATTCGGCTACCCTGCATCGCCGCCCTCTCGCTCTGCGAGCTTCCCTTCGGCCAGGAGATCGGTGAACACGGCGACGACCTCGCTGTCGGAGGCTCTGCCAACGAGGATGCGTCGATTGCCGTCGACCTTTACGTAGTGAACGTTCTCGCCGAAGCCTTCCTGCGTTCGATCGTACTCGATGAAGCCGTCCCCGTACCATTCGCGAAACAGGTTGATGACGTCGATCTGAAGGCTGTCCGACGAGAGCCTCCTGGTCCACGGCGCCCAGCCGTCGTAGAGGAAGCGGACCCGCATCCGGTAGATGCGGTCCTCGTAAAAATCCGGATAGTAGAACATCTTTGCCGAATAGGGCAGCTCGTCGTCCAGCTCGTACTGGACGGTCAGGTTTTGCGGGCCCTGCATGACCAGGCCCTGCCTGTTCAAGTCCCAGCTGTGGTCATAGAACGAGTCGCGGGGCATGCCCAGCTCATATCCCAGAAACAGCGTGTTGTGCGCAGCTCCGCTCGCCAGCTCGCGTTCGACGAGCCGCTCGTACTCGGACTGCTGCCCGCACCCCATGGAGCACCACAGGGCCGTCAGCAGGAGGAGGCCCGGACGACGGTTCAACGTGTACATCTTTCTGCAAACCTTCAGGTACGTATTGGGAATTGCGTGGAGGATGGCTCGATGTCGAGCGCCCTCAATCCTCGCCGGCGGGGGCTTCCGGCGGGTCCACACGGAGTCTTCGATTCACCGGCACGGCGGCCATCGTGGCGCTACGGCCGTCGGGCCAGCGCACCACGAGGGAGTCCAGCCGATTCGACGGAAGGTTCGGTCCAAAGCCCAGGTGGAGAACCGGTTCCACGCTGGACTGAAACCCGCGGACCGGCTGCTGCTCGACGTACCATTGACGAGCGCCGGACCACGCCGTCAGCTGCGCACCCACGGCGAAGGGGTTCGGTGGAAGCCCCCGAAGGTCGACCTGCAGCCAGGATCGGTCCGGGTACCGGTCCGCGGCCCGGTTCTCATAGACGAAGGCTTCCATGTTTACGTTGTTTAGGACCAGATCGAGATCGCCGTCGCCGTCCAGGTCGGCGTACGCCGCGCCGTTCGAAAAGCTCGGCTCGGCCAGCCCCCATTCCCCGCTGACGTCGTCGAAATTCAGATCGGATCCGCCGGCAAAGGCGAAGTTGGGAATCGGGGTGGAGGGCACCTCGTCGAGAATCTCCATCATGGGCGTATCGCTTCGGCGTATGAATGCGCGCAGCGTCTCGGGATTCGAAATGCGCGCGATAAAGTCTTGATCCAGCAGGTCCTTGTAAATGCCGTTCGGCACGATGAGATCGCGGTGACCGTCCAGATCCAGGTCGGCGAAGAGCCCGCCCCAGCTCCAGTCGGTGGCTTCCACGCCGGCCAGCCGCCCGATCTCGCTGAAGTGGACGCCGTCCGGTTCATCCGACCACGGGCCGCGGTTGAGCTGGAGCGTGTTGCGCGAGAACTGGTGATGGTAGCCGTCCTCGACGGCGGCCCTGAATTCGACCCACGTCTCGAACGCAATTTTCGAGTGGCTGCGGCCAATCTGATGTGGCAGCATATCTGAGACGAATATATCTGGATACCCGTCACCATTTATGTCAGCTATATCTCCACCCATCGAGCTGAGACTGGTTTCCCGTACGGCACGCGGCAGCACCTCTTCGAACGTTCCGTCCTGTCTGTTGATATAGAGATAATCACGCTCGAAAAAGTCATTCGATATGTAGATGTCCGGCCACCCGTCTCGGTTCACGTCCGCTACGGAGACTCCCAGGCCGAAACCGATCTTACTGCTGTAGAGACCGGCTTCTTCCGTCACGTCCGTGAAGGGCCGCGGCGGGTCCGCCGTCCGGGCTTCGGCGGACTCGTGGGAGATCAGCTCGTTGCGGAAAAGCTTATTGCCTCCGACGGGATCTCGAATCGAACGCAAGCCCGGCTCCCGGCGGAGCTCGTCGAGCGAGCGGATCGGGTTGCTGAGCAAATACATATCGAGATCGCCGTCACCATCGAAGTCTAAAAACGAGGCGTGGATAGAAAGCGCGGTCACCGCGAGGCCGTACTCCTCGGCCTTCTCGCTGAAGGTATTATCCCCATTATTGATGTAGAGCTCGTTGTGCCTTCTCCGTCCGCCCGGCGGACCTGATTTGCAGACGTAGATGTCGAGCCGTCCGTCGCCGTTCACATCCGCCATGCTCACACCGGTGGACCAGCGCCCTCCGGAGGAGAGGCCGGCCTCGTCCGTGACATCTCGGAACCTGAATCCGCCTTCGTTCAGATAGAGCCTGTTGGAGACCTGATTTCCGGTCAAAAAGATATCCGGCAAGCCGTCGTTATCGACGTCTCCTATCGCCACGCCGCCTCCGTTATAGAAGTTTCTGAACGAATATGTGTTTAATTCCTCTGTAGGTCGCAGCATATTTGCGAAATCTATTGCCGTCTGTTCCGCCGGCAGGCGTACGAAGAGTGCATCGGTCGTATCGACCGGCCGGCCGCAGCCCAGCGTCACGAGCGCGATCATGCACAGGAACCGGGCGGCGTATTCAATTCCGCGACGTGACATAGGGATAGACTTCGTAACCTCGAGACGTCCGAGTGCACGTGCGCCGGGCTGCCTCAGCAGGTGTCACGCGCACCGGGAAGAGGGAGCGCACCTGACGGACGGCGGAAACGTCCGTCATGCGGACTGACGTGGGATGCCTGCCGGCGAGCGTTAGTCCGCGGCCGGATCGAACAGATCGTTCGACCGAACCGTCGGCGCCTGGACGACCCACTCGTCATCGGGATGTGCGAAAATCGCCATCAGAACCTTGTCCCGCGCCCCGTCGTGGGCGCGGCTCCACGTCGACATGAAAAGCAGCAGGCAGCACGACGCCGTTTGACGCCACGCCGAACCCGGTCGCCGAGTCCGTGCATCGAACGTGTCTCCATCGATCATACGGGTACCTCCCTAATGAACGGATGGCCACCAGTTGCCTGATGGCCATCTGCTCGCAATTCGTCG
>CAZXHQ010000517.1:0-3027 GCA_964640145.1 uncultured Rhodothermales bacterium
GCAACGCGGCCATCCGCCTAGTCTTCAGCGACCACCTGCTAGCCGCCCATGGCGGAGGATCGGACGTTAGTCCGGTTAAATGGATACCCCCAAAGACGGCTTATCGTTCTCAGCCGATCCTGGCCGCTCCTTCCATCAGGCCTTTAAGGTATCCGATGGCGAAAAGCGCTCCCAGATCGTTGTATCCCGGAAACTCATTCTCCTCGTAGCCGGTGATCGTGGGCACGTGATCCGGACGGATCGGGCCGCGAAAGCCGACGTCGTAGTATGCCTTCATCGCGGCGAACATATCGTTTTGTCCGTCGTCGTGCCACGCTTCCGTGAAGCTGCGCGGCGAACCGCGCACGTCGCGGAAATGAACGAAGTGGATTTTGCCGCGCTCGCCGAACCAGCGAATGGCGGCGGACATGTCTACGTCGGGTCCCTGGCTGGCGACGCTCCCCTGACAGAAGCAAAGGCCGTTGCTCGGACTGTCGATGATCTGCGTCACACGTTTGAGGGCGTCGACCGACGTAATAATCCGTGCAATTCCTCGCAGACGGTCCACGGGCGGATCGTCCGGGTGCAGAGCCATCTTGATTCCCAGACGCTCCGCCTCCGGGACCACGGCATGGAGAAAGTACTCCATGTTTTTCCATAGATCCTGGTGCGTAAATTCATCACCGAATTCCGTAGGCGTGAGGTCGGCGGCGTCCAGGTCGAACGCGGTGACCAGTGAGCCTCCGCGATCCGTACGCGCCATATCGGTACGCGACCAGCTCACCGCCGGCATCCAGTTGTAGCAGATCGTATCGACGCCTGCATCGGCGCAATCCTGCATCAGCCGGATGAACCGCTCGATGTCCTCCTCGCGGCCTTCCACGCCGAGCTGAGCACGGGTGAGGTTGACGCCCTCGAGGACCGTCCATTCCAGCCCATGCTCCTCATAGGCGCGCTTCGTGGCGCCCACGTCTCGGCCGCCGCCGCCCACGCCGCCGAGCACGCCCATCTGCTTCGCCAACGACATGCGCTGCGGACGACCGTCGACCCCTCCGTAGAAGTACGCCAGCGACAATTTCATCCACGTGGCGCCGTGACCCCTGCGTTCTGCCGCACGGACAGCGGAGGTCGACGGACAGAGTCCCATCGCGGCCAAGGCAGCCGCCGCCGTGCTCTTCTTCAAGAAGTCGCGCCGCGCGGCCGCCATGTTTTCGTCATCCATCTTCACTTCCGGGGCCATGAACTCGATGCGTCGCCGGCTTCCTTGCAGTCGGGTCTAATCGCGATAATACGCGGCCGATACGACTTGTGTGCATATCTTGCGCCGGCCAACCGTGATCTTCGCGTGCCTTCTCCGCAGCGAGCCTGCGGCCGCGTTCATACCATCGTTTATACTATCACGAATGTGCAAGCGTTATTCTTACGGTATATGCAATGTGACATACCGCCGCGAGCACGTCGATCTCCTCCCACTTCGCGCTGACCAGACTTCATGTGCCGATTATACCGCTTGCTGGCACCGCTGACCCTTCTCGCATTGCTTCCGCCGCTTGCCCGGGGCCAGGGCGCCGGCAACACGGCACTCAGCGTGTTCATCGACTGCGAGTTCTTCGTGTGCGACTTCGATTATTTTCGAACGGAGATGCCGTACGTAAACTACGTACGGGACCGCACGGATGCTGACGTGCACGTTCTCGTCTCGACGCAGCAGACGGGAGGCGGCGGGACGGCCTTCACCGTCACGTTTATCGGTCTACGGCAATTTCAGGCGCTCGACGACACGTTGACCTACACCTCCAACGCGACCGCGACGGATGACGAAGTCCGAGGGGGGCTCGTAGACCTGATGCGCGCGGGTCTCCTGCGGTATATCAGCCGTACTCCGCTTCTCACCCGATTCGACATCACGTATGCCGCTCCCGCAGAGGAGACGGCACAGGTGCAGGCAGCGGACGACCCATGGCATTACTGGGTATTCACGACGCGGTTGAGCGGATTTGCGAACGGGGAGGATCGTTATCAATTTCTCAACCTGTTCGGTTCAGCGACGGCCAGCAGGGTGACGGAAGACCTCAAACTGCGCTTCTCCCTGAATGGATCACGCCGCTCGCAGCAGTTCGAGCTCAGCGATGGGAGCAAGACGGTCGACATCCAGGAAAGCTACGGCGCAAACGGACTGACCGTCTCGAGCCTCGGACCGCACTGGTCGGCCGGTGCTCGCTTCTCGGCGAGCCGTTCTTCTCGGCTGAACACCGATCTGGATTTCGCGATCGGACCGGCGGTCGAATACAACGTGTTTCCCTATTCGGAGTCGACCCGAAAGCTTCTCACCTTTCAGTATTCGGCCGGCGTGAACCATTTCAACTTTGCCGATTCGACGATCTTCAACGAGCTGGAAGAGAATCGACTTCGTCACGCCTTAGAGTCGGTCGTCTCCGCCCGGCAGCCCTGGGGTACCGTCAGCGTTTCGCTGGACGGGGCCCAGTATTTCTTCGATCTCTCCAAATTCAATCTCAGCCTCGGAGGAAACATCGACCTGCGCCTGTTTCGCGGATTCTCGGTCGAGCTGGGAGGCAACGTCGCCTTCGTTCGGGACCAGCTTTACCTGCCCAAGGGCGATGCGTCGGACGAAGACGTGCTGCTTCGACGACGAGAGCTCGAGACGAACTGGAGGTACTTCTTTCGTCTCGGCATTGGATACACATTCGGATCGAAGTTCAACAACGTCGTGAACCCCCGGTTCGGGGGTGGGGGAGGTTCGGTCGTTTTTTTCTAGTAGTTGGTCGCCGCCATCGGCGTATCCCCATCGCTCGACATACCGCTGTATAGATCTCCGGCCGAAGTGGCGTCGGGGACGATCTATTGGCCGTTCAAGATGCTGTCCGATGCCGTCGAGGGGCTCGGGCTCCGGGCATCGGTCGACTCCCCGACGTACCGGTTGAAGCCCGACGCAGGCGGCCGTCCGGGGGCGGCGTGGTTCCTGAACCGGTCCGTCCCCCTGCCCGAGGACGTCCCCGTCCTGGACGCGGCGGCCGGATACGAGCCGGA
>CAZXHQ010000518.1:0-3025 GCA_964640145.1 uncultured Rhodothermales bacterium
CGCGTCGTGGCGACTACCTCGCCGCAGTCACCGCACCGGTAGACGATCTCCTTCGGCGGGCCCGTGATGCCCGAGAGGAAGTACATCGCCCCCCACATGCTGTACCGCGCGTGGGCGGTGACGCGCGGATGGTCAATACCGTGACCGCACGAGCAGGCGGCCTGCGTGATGCGGGCCGCTTCCGGCGTCAGAAGCGGCCTCGGTTCCGTGGTCCGGGCTCCCAGCGTGCCCGCGTGCCGGTAATGCTCCTCTTCCACCGGATGATCGGTCACGTAATTATCTACCGACAGCGTGCCGGATCCCCATAGAAATACGAGGATCAGTAAGAAAAGCACCAGGGCTGAAAACTCCAGCGACTGACTCGGTGCCATCAGTCCGCCCTGGAAATGCACCACGAACACCGCGCCCGCAAGGATCGGAAGCTGCACGAGAGCCGCTGCTCGGGTGAAGAGGCCTATGGCGATCATGATGCCGCCGACGAGGTGAGCCAGCGCGACGTAATGGATCAGCGCCATGGACGTGAGCCATGCCACCGATGAGCTGCCGATCAGCTCCATGAACGCACCCGAGTTCGCGATGAAGAGGACGCCCCGGACGAAGAGCCCGATCCCCAGATAGATCCGCAGGAGCTCGAAGGCCATGTCGCCCGTGCGGCCCAGGCGATCCACGTACTGCTGGAACGGGATGTACGTGCGGGTCCTCTTCGCGTCGACCGACCAGCGGCCGGATCCGTGCAGAAAGACCAGCAGAAGCGCGAACAATACCAGCGCCGCAAACTCGAACGACTGGCTCGCCGTGAAGAGCCCTCCCTGGAGGTGAATGAGGGAGACGGCGCCCAACAGGATGGGAATGTTGACCAGTGCGGCAAGGCGCGTGAACAGGCCCACGGCGAGCATGGCGCCGCCGATCAGGTGGACGGCCGCAACGACGTACATGACGGCAGGCGCCGTCAATGCCGGTGCCGCAGTCGGCGAGATCAGGGCCGTGTACGATTCAGGCCGTACGATGAAGAGAATGCCTCGGACGAACAGGCCGATCCCGAGGTACATGCGAAGCAGATCGAACGCGAGGTCCCGGTTCGATTCGAGCCACCTCGACAGGGTCAGGAACGCACTCATCGTGCACCTCCGTAGGTAGTGATGCGGATCGCAAAGAACATTCTTGCGTGGATCTATCGAATGCGTACAGGCCGGGACCCGGCAGATCGAGTTCCGTCCGAACGATGATATTTATACATAATCGATCCCTGTTCGAAACACCTCCGTGCGGCCCAGGCTTCGTCCATCGACGATCCCGACTCTGCAGCAGCTCAGCGACCAGGGAGAAACACGTCTGTGCGGCCTAGGCTTCTTCCATCTCCTGCAGTTTGATTACGAGGAACGCGGAGACGGTCCTGCAGGCGCGCACGAGGTTTTTTTTAAACTCCTGGCTATTTTCACTAATATGGCCCGTAACGGCCTTTACGATGTGGCACGGCGTACCGTGTGTGGCGGCGACGTAGGCGACGGCATACCCGGTCATGTCGGTCATGTCGGCGATGCGCTGCCAGTAGCTCTTTTCGGAATGGTCGACGGCCACGTGATCCTGCGTCACGAGCGTTCCCATGGGCAGGTCGTCGAAGAGGACCTCCAGAGGCATCCGCGGGTAGGTAGGTGCGGCCAGCTCGATCCGGTCTCCCTCGAAGACCTCATCGGCCGCCACGAGGTCGCCCACCGAGAAGCTTTCATTGAGCGCCGTGCACGTGCCGGCATGGATAATCCGCTGCGGCCTGTGGTCCTGGAAGAACCGCTCGGTCCGGAGCGTAGCCTTTATCTTCCCGAGCCCCGTGAGTGAAACGAAGATGTCGTCGTCGAACAGCGTGTCGCCCTCGCGAAGGTCGTCGAAACGTCCTCGCTTGTACTCTTCGAGAAAGGGTGCGGCTTCCTCCTCGGTCGCAAAGATGATACCGGTCATTGAACATGAAACGCGATTGACGGGTAAGACGCACCGGCAGGTCGTCGCCGCTCGGGTGTGGCGATGAAAACGACGATGCACAGCACCCACTATTTACGGCATTGGAGAACGAAAATCACCCGCACATGAAGGTAATCGAATATATCGACCGCGCGGCGGAGCCGTTGATTTCGTATGAGATTATTCCTCCGAAGCGGGGGGGCTCGGTTCAGCAGATTTTCGACACCGTCGAGTCGCTCATGCCCTTCGAGCCGCCCTTCATTGACGTAACGAGCCATTCCGCCCAGGTCTACTACGAGGAGATGCCGGACGGCTCGGTACGGCGGCACGTAAAGCGAAAACGCCCCGGCACGATCGGACTCTGCGCGGCGATCAAGAGCCGCTTCGGAGTGGAGACCGTGCCGCACATCCTCTGTCACGGCTTTACCCGGGAAGAGACCGAAGACGCGCTCATCGAGCTGAACTACCTGGGCATACAGAACGTACTGGCGCTGCAAGGTGATGACAACGGGTACCAGAAACCGGTTCGCCCGGAACGTTCATGCAACGAGCATGCGGTACATCTGGTCGAGCAGATGGTCGCCATGAACGACGGGCGCTACCTCGAGGATATGATCGATGCCCAGCCGACGGATTTCTGCATCGGCGTGGCGGGCTACCCGGAGAAGCACTTCGAGGCCCCTAATCTGACCTGGGACATTCTCAATCTCAAGCGCAAGGTAGACGCAGGTGCCGAGTACGTCGTCACGCAGATGTTCTTCGACAACGACGCCTACTTCGACTTCGTAGAGGCCTGCCGCGACGTAGGGATCACCGTGCCGATCATCCCGGGTCTGAAGATCCTCACCAGCAAGCGGCATCTGCAGACACTGCCCTCTTTCTTCCACGTCAGCGTCCCGGAGGCGCTCGCCGCCGAGGTCGAGGCGGCGGATGCATCGGACGTGCCCGAAATCGGCATGGAGTGGGCGCGCATGCAGTGCGAGGAACTCATGAGCGCGAACGTGCCCTGCATCCACTTCTACATCATGTCGAACGCCGACACGGTCAAGGGCGTCGTAGAGCCGCTTAGGAA
>CAZXHQ010000519.1:0-3016 GCA_964640145.1 uncultured Rhodothermales bacterium
TCGCATCGAACGAATCGTCGGGATACTGATCGGGGTCGTTGGAGCTGATCGCCACGAACTGTACGCCCCGGCTCGCATATTCCTTCGCCGTTTGAATCAAACCGTCTTCCACGTGCTTCGCGTACGGGCAGTGGTTGCAGGTGAAGACGACGACGAGGACGTCCACGTCTCCATAATCGTCGATGCTCCGCGACGCCCCGCCGCGATCATCCACGGACGGATTCGCAGCCGGCAGTTCGAACGGCGGCGCCTGCGTGCCCAGCTCGATCATTTCGGAATAAATGGCGGCCATTGCTTTGTACGTTTTCTTCGAACAAGTAGCGTTACGGTAATACCCGGCGTCACTTCCCAGGGGTTCCGACCAGGCGGTCAACGAGGGCACGCTGGCTTGCCTCGACGTCGCTGAACGCGCAGAGACGGGCCGCAGCGGCCTCATATCGATCTAGAACATAGGGACTGCCCAGCGAGGTCACAACCGCCGGCCGCCGTTCCAGGACGCTGCGGACGAAGCGCTCCTGCTCCGGGAGCAGGCCGAACGCGTGCCAGGCCGCGGGCTTAACGACCAGCGCGAGAATGACGAGCCGGGCAGTCTCGATCATCTCCTGGAGCGCATCCAATTCCTGCGCCTTCGCCTCGGTGCCCAGCTGATGAAATGCGGCACCTGGGAGTGCCGCCCGAACATACCGGCCGAACGGCTCTTCCGGGGGATCGAAACGCGTGCGATGCGGCTTGACGAGGAACACTGCCACGCCGCCATCGGCCGCGTCCGCCGGATCAATGGGGAGCCAACCGGCCCTGTCCTCGACCACCGTGACGGCCCGCTCGGCAACTTCGGACGCGATGCGCGCTGCGGCGTCGGACCCGACCTCGCCGGCTGCGACGACGGACTCGGGGACCTTGAACAGGTCCTCGCCAAACCGGTCCGCCATGCGTCGCTTGAGCGTCAGCACGCGGCCGACGGCCTCATCGAGCAGCCGCTCGTCGAGACGGCCGGACTCCACCGCCTTCGCGATCCCGGCCGCCGCGGCGAGCGGGTCGGGGACGTCCAGCAGAATGTCTACGCCGGCGCGGAGCAGCGCGGCGGCCTGCCTACCGGCATTCTTGTGCGTATCCCGTATGGCGCCCATCAGAAGGCTGTCGGTGACCACGGCCCCTTCGAAGCCCATCCGGCCCCGCAGCAGATCCCGAAGTATACGCGGAGAGAGGGTCGCCGGACGGTCCGCATCGAGGGCCGGATACAACACGTGGGCAGACATCACGAGATCGACCTCTTCCTCCACCGCCGCGCGGAACGGCGCGAGGTCGAAGGCCTCGAGATCGTCGAGGCTCGACGGTACGACCGGCAGCTCGGCGTGCGAATCGCGGCTCGTGTTACCGTGGCCCGGGAAATGCTTCGCGGCGGTCATGAGGCCTTCCGTCCTGCACCCGCGGATGAACGCGCGGACGAGCCGCGCCGATGCCTCCGGATCCGATGAAAAAGCCCGCGTCGCGATGATCGGGTTGCGCGGATCTCGATTCACGTCGGCAACGGGCGAAAACGTGACGTGAATTCCGCAGGCGATGGCCTCTCGCGCCTGCACGCGCGAAGACGCCTCCAGCAGTCTTTCGGCATCCTCGCCGAGCGCTGAATACGCCATCGCGTGGGGAAACACGGTGGCGCCGCGTATCTGCTGGCCCACTCCCCGTTCCATGTCCGCGCCAACGAGAAGGGGGATGCGGCTCGTGCGCTGAAGCTCGGAGAGCACGTCTCTGGTTTCCGGATAGCGTCCGTTGAAGACGATAAGCCCGCCGACCGGGCAGGCGGAGAGCAGTTCCGAAAATCGGTCCGCGTCTTCCGAGGGGGTTGTCGGCGGCGGCATGTTCGATCCCAGCCTGGGGAAGAGAAGCTGTGCCGCCTTCTCACGAAGCGAGAGGGAGCCGGACGCGATCATCGATAGAGCCGGTGGGTGCGAATGTATTCGTACACCCGTTCCGGTACGAGATAGCGTATCGAGCGGTCCGACCGGCTGCGTTCCCTGATGGAGCTACTCGATATCTGAAGCAGCGGCGCATCGGCAAAGATCACGCGATCCTCAAATCCCGCGGGCGTCTCGGCATCCGGATGTCCGGGACGAGGAAAGACGATGAACGGGACGCGCTCGAGAAGTCGTCGCGGCTGGTGCCAGCGGTCGAGCCCCGCCAGGCTGTCGCTTCCTATCATGAGGTGGAACTCGGTCTCCGGCTGTTGCTCCTGCAGCTCGGCAACCGTGTCTATCGTATACGAAAGGCCCGCGCGGCGCAGCTCGCAGTCGGACACCTCGAAGGCCTCATTGCCGGCCGTCGCGGCGTGCGTCATCGCCAGACGGTCCTCGGCGTCGGCCAGCTCGCTGCGGTCCTTGAGCGGCGATTGATGGTTCGGAATCCAGAGAATTCGATCGAGCTCAAACTGATCGAGCACGAAGTCGGCGATGATTTGATGGGCTACGTGCGGCGGGTTGAAGGATCCGCCGAAGATGCCGACGCGCTCTCTTTCCGTTGGGGACGCGGTCACGGACGGGTAGGGAAGGGCAGGATCAGCCGCATGGAATCAGGTACCGCTCGCGACCTGATCGAGCCGGGAGCTGGCTACTTCATACAGCGCTTCGGCCTCTCTGATCAGCGGGCTGTCGCGAAAAAGCTGAACCATCCGCTCGTAGTTGTTGACGGCCTGTCGCAGACGTTCCGCCTGACGTGCCGCAACGCTACGATTCGCATACTCGATGTAGGACCGGATCGCCCCAACGAGGGCGTCGTCCGCCCAGCGCGTATCGGGATATTCGTCGAAGACGCTCTCGTACTGAAGTGCGGCCGCCTCGAAATACTCGCGGCGTTCGTACATCTCCGCCGCGGCGAATGCCTTGTGCGCGAGCTTCTCCCGAAGCTCCGCAATGCGGGATTCGGCCTCGGGCTGCAGCTCCGAGTCCGGGTACCGGTCCAGGAAAAGCTGAAGATACGTGATCGCCTGACGCGTATTGGTCTGATCGAGCTGGTACGGCGG
>CAZXHQ010000520.1:0-3015 GCA_964640145.1 uncultured Rhodothermales bacterium
AGCGCGTCGACCGTCTCCAACCGCTCCTCCTCCGTGACGGCGGCGAGTCCCGCTGCAGCCTGTCCCAGCCGCACCCAGGTGCTGACCCGCAGGCGCTCGGCGCGGTACGACCTGTGCACGACCGCCAACAGGCGCCGCGAGTGCTCCGAGGCCCGGCCCGCTATGCGCCGCAGACCGGCCTCGGCGCCGGACTTCAGGTCGAGCATCTGCTCACGCACCCGCTCTTCGACGCGGACCCGCTGATGCAGGTCTGAAAATCCGTCTTCGAAGACGGCCTCCACATTCTCCCTGAACAGAGCGACGGCGGCGTGGAGGACGTCGCCTTCGCTCGCCAGGATGTCTGCGGACCGCGCCAGCCCATCCACGACGAATTCGCGAGCCGCTGCATAGGCGTCCCCCTCCGACGTACGCCGCAGATCGTCGGCCGCGCTTCCGAGGTTGAAGCGCAGGATTTCCGGAACGCCGGCCGCCTCATCCCGCACCTTCGCGAGCCCGTTCGTGATGTGATCGGTGCTCCGCCGCAGCCGCTCGACGAGGAGGGCATCGTACGCGCGCTCCGCGTGCTCGCGCAACGCTACACGCTTCGGCGGCCGTTCGGGGTCGACGCTGCCGGTCTCGTCGAGCACATTGAGTTCGAGCTGCTCGGTTAGGTCCTGCACGAGGCCGCTCAGACCGACGGCTACGTCGTCGCAGACGGCGCGGACCTGCGCTGGCAGCCCTCCCTCCTGCAACAAAACCAGCAGTCCGCGCTCCACAGCGTCCAGCGACCCCTCCAGGAGGGAGCCGACGTCGGCCGCCGATATGCCGGCCTCGAAGTCTTTTTGCGCGCCGGCGGACAGGCTCCGCAGCCGTTCTTCGACGTCCCGGAGCGCGCTGCGGGCCGGAGTGACGCCCGCCGCGAGCACCTCGCGCGTCAGTTTCGCATGGAGCGCCTCGGTCTGCGCCTTCAGGCGAAGCAGGATCGTCAGCAGGTAGATGCGCTCGGTGACGCGCCCGTACCAGTTCGACCATGCTGCGAACCGATCGTCGGCGCGGCCTCGCACGGCCGGTCCACGCTCCACGTCGCGCCGCGACAGGTCGAGCATGAATGTGCCGGATTCACGCGCGTCACGATACAGGCGGGCATGCCATGCCGTCAGCTCCTCGTCCAGCTTGCCGAATTCGTCGAACGCCTCGAACGTCTTCGCTGTCTCCTCGAGCATAGCCTGAAAGCGAGCGGCGTGCTCACGGAGTGCATCGCCGGATGCGGCGTCCTCCTCCACGGAAGAGACCCGCTCCCCCTCCAGCACGGCGTGGACGTGGTCCGTAGCGCCCCGGCCCAACCCGGCCAGTGTCCGGGCCACCTTCCGGCATACCTCCTCGTGCCGTCTCTGCAGCTCGCTCGGGAGGCGAACAAGGACGTGGAACGTGACGAGCCGCTTGAGCGGGACGTGCTGCACGGGCTGCGCCGCGGCGCGCCACGGCCGCCGGGTGAGTCGGCGCAGCGCATTGCCCGCGCGCCGCCCCCATTCCTGCAGGGACCGGCGGGCCCGCACGCCGGTTTTTCGGAGCCGGCGAACTCTTGCATCGGAGGGATCCGGCTGGAAAAGGTCGGCGGGCTCGGCCCGGTCGACCACCTCGTCGAGGCCGGAGGCGGCATCGCGAAGGCCGTCGAGCAGGTCCGCAAGAGCCGCCTCGAGCGCCGCACCAGGACGGTCCGCCTCGAGGCGCCCGTGAAGCGGATGCAGAACCTGCGCGTGCAACGCCTCACGGTAGGAGGCGACATGCTCCGTCGACGCCTCGTCGGCCAGCAGCTCCACCGCCTGCTCGTGGGCGACGGCCGCTGCCCGCAGCAGTCCGGCGAGCGGGCCGATCGACCTCTCGCGCACACGCTCGACCCAGTCGGACGCTGCAACGCGCACCGCTGCGTCGACGGCAGCGAGCTGCTCGTCGACCTCATCGAGCGGATTCTCGGCGTTCGTGCTCTCTACGTCTGCCGGGCCGTCTGGTGGTGGCATGGTCAGCACGTATTTAGAGGGCCTCGTCTCCGTGTGCCCTGCGGTCCGCCTCGTCCGAGAGGCCGGCATAGGTCCGGGCCTCGCGCCACGGCTTCAGCAGCCCCGCCCGCCGGAAGGCCAGCCGTGCACGCTCGGTGATCTCGCTTTGCAGCAGGTACTCGTAGCGCGTGTCGAGGACGTACGCCTTTACGCAGATGCGCGTCAGATGCGTCTTGTCGAATTCATCCTTTACGAGGACCACGATGGGCTTGTTAAGGTAGACGTATTTCGACGAGACGGCTGCTTCGTAGGCGATCTGCTTGGCTTTCGCTTCGTCGACCCATCCAGGCAGATAGAGATCGGTCACCACCTGGCAGTCCAGCGCGCCGGCATTCGCATTGGCGACCTGACCGTCCACGATCTGGCTGTTCGGCACGGAAACGAGGTTGTCATCCGGCGTAGTGATGCGCGTCGACCGGAGTCCGATCGAGACGACCTCCCCGTACGTTCCGCCGACGGACACCTTGTCGCCCACCTGAAACGGTTGATCGAAGATGATAACCAGACCGCCGAATATGTTTTTGAGGATGTCCTGGGCCGCGAACCCGATGGCCACGCCGATCGCCGCAGCGGCCGCGATAAGGCTCGTCGCGTCGAGCTGGAAGATCACCGCCAATATGACGTAGATGGCGATGGTCCAGAGGATGATGCGTGCGATCGGCACCATCCGCTTGTAGAACAGCCGGCGCTCCGCATTGCGTGCCGCGAGCTTCTCGAGCACGAACACGAACCCGCGAATGACGAAGACGGTGAGCACCAGGACGACCGCCGCAAAGAAGACGCGCAAGCCCAGGAACTGCACGGTGCGGCCGGCATCCCGAAGCGTGGTATCGCCGAGCTGATCGAGAGCGGACGCGGCGGTATCGACCTGCGCAGTGGTTTGACCGCCCTCCTGCGGTGCATCCACGCCCGCCGTGCATCCTCCGCCGAGGAGCGAGAGCAGGACGAGCGCACCAAAAAGGCACTGATGGAGAGGCCG
>CAZXHQ010000521.1:0-2996 GCA_964640145.1 uncultured Rhodothermales bacterium
CCTCAAGTTGAAAGATGTGGATTCGCGCGATGATGCGGAGGGCCTGAAAAAGTCGTCGGTCTTCGCGCGGCCCGACGACGTCCCGCCCCTCGATCCGGATGAGTTCTTCCTGCACGACCTGGTGGGCCTTGAGGTCGTTCGGGACGAAGACGAGAGCGTAATCGGGGTGGTGCAGGACGTGCTTGACCTTCCAGGGCAGGAGCTGCTCGTAATCGAGCGGGACGGCGCACGTCCTGCGATGGTGCCTGCCGTGCCCGAGTTCGTGGTCGACGTCGACCTCGAGGCCGGGCGCATCGTCATCCGACCGATTGAAGGGCTGCTGGAAGAATGAAAAAAGTGCCTGCGCCCGTGCGTATTGACATAGTGACCGCATTGCCCGGTATCGTTTCCGGGCCGCTCGAGCAAAGCATATTGAAGCGAGCGGCCAAGAAGGCGCTCGTCGACATCCGTGTGCACGATCTGCGTGCCTACGCGACCGACAAGCACCGGCAAGTCGACGACTACCCCTACGGCGGCGGTGCCGGCATGGTGTTGAAGCCGGAGCCGATTTTCCGCTGCATTGAAGCGATTCAGAACGAACCGAACGCGTCCGTCGACGAGGTCGTATTCCTCACGCCCGATGGCGAGATTCTCGACCAGGCGATCGCGACCGAGCTGTCGCTGCATGGACACCTCGTGCTGCTCGCAGGGCATTATAAGGGCGTCGATCAGCGGGTTCGGGACGTGCTCGTGACCCGCGAGGTCTCACTTGGGGACTTCGTGCTGAGCGGCGGAGAGCTGCCGGCCCTGGTGCTCGTCGACGCGGTCGTTCGCCTGCTGCCGGGTGTGCTGGGAGACGCCGAATCGGCCCTGTCCGATTCGTTTCAGAACGGCCTGCTCGACGCGCCGGTCTATACCAGACCCGCCGAGTTCAGAGGAATGGCCGTACCGGACGTCTTGCGCTCCGGCGACCACCGGAAGGTGGCCGAATGGCGGGACGAGCAGCGACACATACAGACGGAGACTCGGCGGCCGGATCTACTGGAAGAGTAGGTCCGAACGCAGTTGGTATCACGAAAGTATCATCTTTATATCTACAGGAGCAGCACGATGGCTACGGATCTCTTACGTCTGATTGAGGCGACCCAGTACCGGGACGACCTGCCGGAATTTCAACCCGGCGACACCGTCAACGTGCACGTTCGCGTGGTCGAAGGCGAAAAGGAGCGCATCCAGCAATTTCAGGGAGTCGTCATTGCCGACCAGGGAAGCGGTGCGAGTCGTACCTTTACCGTCCGAAAGGTATCGAACGGCGTCGGCGTGGAGCGAATCTTTCCGCTCTTCTCGCCCAAGATCGCCAGGATCGAACGCGTCCGGCAGGGCCAGGTCCGCCGCGCGAAGCTCTATTTCCTGCGCAAGCGCCGGGGGAAGGCCGCGCGCATCAAGGAGAAGATGTACGACCCCTCGCGCAACGCGTAGGGATTCGTCGCGCCGAGAAGGGGCGCACGTCGCCGGGCGCGAAGCCTGGGAAAGGAAGCCGCCGGCGCCATCTCGTCGGGCGGCTTTTTTGTGGGCCCGACGGTCATGGACTCGAGCACGATCTTATTCGGCCTCAGCAGATGAGAGTTGCCGTTTGGAATCTCCCGCCCGTCGATTTTTTAACCGCCGGCTTCTCGTCCGGGGTCCACGCGGATCGATTCGACGTGCAGCGGCTCCGCCTACCCGACTGCGAGCGCGTCTTGCTGGAAGACCACGTGGACGCCGCGCTGCTTCCGACGCTCAGCGTGCTGAAGCATCACGAGCAGCTCGACGTCGTGCCGGCGGTGGCGTTGTCTACCTGGAGCCACCCCTTCGTGCGGCTGGTGCTGGACTCCGATCTCGGCACGACACCCGAAACGGTCGCCTATAATCCCGACTACGAGCAGGAGGCATTCGTCGCGCGGGTTATTCTGCGGGAGCATTACAAGATGGAGCCGGATTTCACTGCCCTGCCCAATGCTGCGAATGAGGAACTACTGGCCGCCGCCCACGATGCGACCCTCATCGTCGGCCCGGACGTTCCGACGATGTCGTTCGAGAGCCGCGTCCTCGACCTCGGCCAGGAATGGTACGAGCTCGCGAACTACCCGATGACCTGGGGCCTGTTTGCCGCGCGCCGGGGAGCGCTGGATGAGGCAGCGATCCGCGCGATTCGTGACGGGGTGCTGGCCTCCGAGCAGCAGCGAAAGGTCTGGCTTCGCGCGCAGGAGACCTCCGAAGTGCTCCACGCGTTCTATGCGGACGAGCTGAGGTTCCGCCTGGATGACCTCTGCGTCGCCGGACTCACCGAGTTCCGACAGTACTTGTTCTATTACGACGTGGTCGACGACGTGCGGGAGATTCCGTTCGTGTTCCTCTCGGACGACGAAACCGAAAGCGATGACGGATCGAAGCCCTTGCTTTAACGCGACATGGCAGACGGAATAAAGATCGTAACGAAGAACCGAAAGGCGTCCCACGACTATTCTATCGAGGAGACGCTCGAGGCCGGGATTGTGCTTCGTGGAAGCGAGGTGAAGTCGATCCGCGAGGGCCGCATCAGCCTTCAGGAGGCCTTCTGCCGCGTGGAGAACGGGGAGATGAAGCTGTTCAACTGCCACATCTCGCCCTATTCTCACGGGGACGAGTCGACGGCTCCAGAGGCGACGCGGCCGAGAAAGCTGCTTCTGCACCGTTCCGAGATCCGGAAGTGGGAAAAAGCCACCCAGCAGAAGGGCTTTACGATTATTCCATTAAAGGTCTATTTTCGGGACGGCTATGCAAAAGTGGAGATCGCCCTCGCCCGGGGCAAGAAACTCTACGACAAACGCTCCGACATCGCCGAACAAGAAGCGAAGAGGCGAATGGAACAGCTCTCCAGGAAGAGGTACTAGCCTGCCGCCGACGGGTGCACCGTGCATCGAACGTCGCCCGAAGCCCCCGCAGCAACCTTCAACCTTCAACCTTCAACCTTCAACCTTCAACCTTCAACCTTCAAC
>CAZXHQ010000522.1:0-2963 GCA_964640145.1 uncultured Rhodothermales bacterium
CCCTGCTGCGCGCTCGAGTTCACCACTTCCATCGCATTGGCCGGAAGCGTTTCACCGCCGCGGGTGCGCCCTACCGAAGCGAGAAAGTTCTCGCGGCCGAACGGTCGAAAACCGGCATGGACGTCGCGCGCGTGGTTGAGAATCACGATCTGAGGCGAGCCGGCCGCGTCCAGCTCGGCTTGAACGCCGGCCCAAGTCTCAACGTCCGGATCGGGCACGGCAGCCCCTTCATCCACCGAAAAGATATTGAAATGACCGACGGACGTCGTGTACTCGTTCCCCACAATCGGGGTCATGGTCCGGTCGTATCCCATGGCCCGCACCATCGGTCCGAGGTCGACGTTTTTGTTGTGATCCGTGATGACGGGGAGCTCGATGCCTTCCCCGGCCAGCGTAAGCACGCGTTCGGCCTCGGTGGCATCCCCGTGGCCCGAATGCGTGAGGGTGTGCACGTGCGTATCCATGGCCACCCATCCTTCCGTATCCACCTCTCGTGAGATGGCGAGCCGACGCTCCACCTCGTCTCCCGCCGAGACTACGACGTGCAGAGAGTCGGCGCCATATTCGAAGCCGCGGCTGGCGTAGAGCGTGAAGCGGCCGGCCGGCAGTCCGAACGTGACGTCGCCGCTGCCGGTGTAGATCGTGCCCGGCCGGACGGCCTTATGGTCCGCCCTGCGGTCATCCGAAACGGTCGTCGCGGCGCCGACGGTTCGAAGGGCCCCGTGCTCGTCCACCACCGTAATGCGGGAGGGAAGCGGCATCCGGGTCGACGTATCCACGACGGTGATGCGCGCCTGCGCCTCGGACACGACGGCGCCCTTGTTCCGGTCGTGAAGCTTGATGCGACCCACCTTGACGTCGTCCGCCTCGGGACCGGCGGGTTCTATGGCCAGCACGTTCTTACCATCGACGAGCGTTCCGGCCGGGACGTCGCGATAGACGGTCATCAACAGCTCATCGCGATGCAGCGAGCCGAGCTCTACGCCGTTCAGACGGATCAGCCATTCCTGCCGTACGTCGTACTGCGTTATTTCCAGCGTCGCAGCCGACGTGTTCTTCGCCGCCTCGAACGACACGATGAGCGCCGAGTCCGGATCGAGCGGGGCGAACTCCGCCCACTCCGGCGCATCTCCCTGCCGAAGAGGCACCATCTCGGGGACGAGGACCTCCGCATCCGGCGCGCCGGTTGCCGGTCCGCCGGTTTCCCCGAATACGGCCGCGAGAAGTACGAGGAGGCCTGCTGTGAGACGCATGTCGCCCGGAAATCAGTTGTACGTCGACGTTGAAGAAGAACGGACGTCGATGCGCATCGGCGTCCATAAACATTATAGAACGCCCGCGACGACGTGAGTGTTCAGGATGGGCCGGGTCGCGAGGCGGTCCTGCGAAATCCGCGTCCGGAAGGATGGGTACGATTTCGCCCGGTCGTCCGTCCTGCCCGCGCGACCGCCCGATCCGTCAGCCGCCCGAAGGCGTGCGGTGCGTGCACATCCCCGGTTCGGCCGTACTGGCATCATGGCACGTGAATTCCCTATACTTTCGCCGGACCTCGGTCCGGGCTTCGGCCCGTCGCGTCATCCCTCACCCGCTCGCTCGGAACCTTGTCTACGACTTTTCTCCTCCTGCTCACAGCCGGCAGCATCGCGCTGCTGCTCGTTCTGGTCATCGTGGTGCGGATGCAGGCGTTCATTGCCCTGCTGGCCGTCAGCATGGTCGCCGCCATCCTCGGCGGCGTCCCGGTCGCTGAAATTGCCGACGCCATTGCCGAGGGGATGGGCAGCACGCTCGGCTACATCTCCGTCGTAATCGGGGTGGGTACGATGCTGGGCGAAATGGTGCAGGTTTCAGGAGGCGCCAGGCAGATCGCCTCGACGCTGATCAAGACGTTCGGCGAGAGCAAGGCGCCGTGGGCGCTGGCCCTGATCGGCATTATCGTGGCCACGCCCGTCTTCTTCGAAGTCGCCCTCATCATCTTTATTCCACTCGTCTACGACCTGACGCGCAGAACCGGCAAGTCGCTCCTCTTCTACGGCATCCCGCTCGTCGCCGGCATCGCGGTGGCCCACGCCTGCATTCCGCCGACCCCCGGTCCGGTGGCCGTCGCGTCCCTGATCGGGGCCGATCTGGGCTGGGTCATCTTCTTCGGGCTGATGGGCGGCGTCCCCGCCGCAGCCGTGGGAGGCGTCTTCTTCGGTAGATTCATCTCCCAGCGCCTGCACATCACGGTTCCGGAAGCCTTCTCGCACAAAGCCCCGCTCGAGGAGGAGGACTCCGGCCGGAAGCAGCCCACCTTCGGCATGGCCGTCTCCCTCATCGTGCTGCCGCTGGCGCTCATCCTGGCCAATACGGCGAGCGACATCTTATTGGCGGAGGGCAACGTCGTCCGGACGTGGATGGCGTTCATCGGCCATCCCTTCACGGCGCTCATCCTCGCCACACTGCTGGCCTTCTACTTCCTGGGCCTCCGGCTCGGCTTCACGGCCGACGAGGTACAGCGCGTCGCGACGAAGTCCATGGAGCCGGTCGGGATGATCATCCTGCTGACGGGTGCCGGCGGCGTTTTTGGACACGTCCTCGTGGAGACGGGCGTCGGCGACGCGCTGACGGAGATGATGGCCGCCACCAATCTTCCGATCATCCTGTTCGGATTTCTCATCGCCGTGGTCATCCGCGTCTCGCAGGGCTCGGCGACCGTGGCCATGGTAACCTCGGCAGGCCTGCTGGCGCCCGTCATAGCGAGCGGCGACTTCTCCGCGCCGCTGCTCGGAGCCGTGACGATCGCCGTGGCCTCAGGCGCCACCGTCCTCTCCCACGTCAACGACTCGGGCTTCTGGCTCGTGAAGGAGTTTATGGGCATGACCGAAAAGGAGACCCTCCAGTCGTGGACCGTGATGGAAACGATCATCGGCCTGGTCGGGCTCGCCGTCATGCTGCTCGTGGGCATGTGGCTGTAGCCCGGCGCG
>CAZXHQ010000523.1:0-2951 GCA_964640145.1 uncultured Rhodothermales bacterium
ACCCCACTGACTCCAATCAACAAAAACATGGTCACGCAGAGGGAAGTTGAGCTAGCTCAGCGGTCGTGCGAATGGGCATGCTTCCGTTGAAGGTCGAACGTTGAATGTTTCAACCTTCAACCTTCAACCTTCAACCTTCAACCTTTAAGCCTTAACTGCCCGACTAAAACGCCTGACCGAACGTCGAGCCCTCCCTGCCGGCGGCCTGCACGGCAAGGGTGGACAATCCGATGAGAATCATCAGGAAGACGCTGTAGGCCGCCGCCGCTCCGAAATCGTACAGGCGGAGCTGCGCCAGAATTTCGACGCTGATCGGCCGGTTGCTGAACACGTACAGCATGATCGAGGAAACGAATTCCCCGAGGGCCGCCACGAACGTCAGAAGCGTGCCCGCAAGAACGCCGGGCAGGATGGCCGGCATCACGATGCGCCTGAAGGTCGTCGAAAAACGCGCACCCAGGTCGGCGGAAGCTTCGACCAGCCGGTCGTCGAACCGTTCGAGCGCCGCCGTCGTGGACCGCACCACCAGGGGGATGTTGCGGATGAAGTATGCGAGCGGCAGGATCCAGAAGCTGCCGATCAGTACGGCGTTGAGTGCCAGTGCCTTCGGTTCGTTGAAGGTCACGATCAGATTCACCGCGATGACCGTGCCGGGAATGGCAAACGGGAGGGCCGTCAACAGCCGCATCAGGCCGCGGCCCGGAAGCCGTCCTTTGGCGATGTAGAGGGCGGCGCCGACGCCGAAGAGGACGTTGCCCGCCGTCGCGAGGGAAGCCATGCGGAGGCTGTTCATGATCGGATCGAGGACGTCCGGATCCCGAAACAGCGCGGTATAGTTCTCCAGCGTGTAGGCAGTCGGGAGGAGCTGATACGTCCAGCTTCCTTCCCGGGCGAAGGAGATCAGGACGACCGTGGCGATCGGCAGCATGAGGAAGAGAAGGATCAGAACGGCTGCCGTTACGGCGAGCGTTCGTCCGAGACCGCTGCGCACCGGCAGCGGCGGAGCCGCGACGCCCTTTGCGGCCCCCACGCCGCGCCCCCGTCGGGAGCCTGTCTCCAGGAACAGCAGAAAGATGAGGCAGATCGCCGTAAGCACCGTCGAGACGGCCGCCGAGAGCACTAGATTGCCGTTCGTCTTGTAGTTGTAGATCTGCAGCGTCAGAAAATTCTCCGTCCCTGCGAAGAGAAGCGGCGCGGTAAATGACGCCATCGAGATCATGAAGACGAGGAGGGCCGCCCCCACGAGCGCGGGCTTGAGCTGGGGAAGCACCACCCGTCTGAACGTGGTCGTGCCCGAAGCGCCGAGCCCGGCCGAGGCCTCCAGCAGGCTCCGGTCGATGCCGCCGAGGGCCGACATCACGAAGAGGTAGAAGTAGACGTACATCGTGTAGACGTGCACGAGCCACACGGCCCACATCCCCTCGAACGAAAACGGCACGTCGGCGAGACTGAGGACAGCCTGGATGCCGCGCGGCAGGATCCCGCTTTCGCCGTACAGAAACAGAAACGCAAGCACGCCGACGAGCGGCGGCAGGGCGAGCGGCAGGACCGCCACGGCCATGAGCGTGCCGCGAAGCGGGAAGCTGAAACGGTGAAAGAAATACGCCAGGGCCGTGCCCAGAAGGCCGGCGCCCAGTACCGTCGTCACGGAGATGAGGACCGAATTGTAGAGGGCCCTTACGTTGGCCGACGACCAGGACGAAAACAGGCGGGCGTAATTCTCGACCGTGACGCCGATCTCGAACGTCCGCAGGCTCGGATAGAGCACGTAGGCGGCCAGCACGAAGAAGAGCGGGATCGCCAGCAGGGCCGTGGCGCGTCGCGTCAGCATAGGACCTCCGCCCCGCAGTGGTCGGCGGACCGTCTCACAGGGCGCTGCGACCCTCGAGCGCTCGGGACAGCGTGGCCTCGTCCGCGTATTCCAGATCTCCTCCGATGGGAAGGCCCCGGGCGATCCGCGTCAGGCGGACGCCATGCGGCTTCAGGAGCTGGGAGATGTAGTAGGCCGTCGTGTCTCCCTCGACGTTCGGATTGAGGGCGAGGATGACCTCTTCGACGGCCGGCCGCTCGCCCGGCTCGTACGGAAGGGCACCTTCGGCGACCGAAACCTCGCCGTTCTCCGACGACACCTTCTCGAACTCGGGATCGATGCGCCGGACGAGCGAGCGGATGGTGAGGTCTTCCGGACCGATGCCGTCCAGCGGGGAGATCACGCCGCCGAGCACGTGGTAGACGCCGCGGTACTCGTTCGTCCGCTCGAGGGCCATCACGTCGTTCGCATCTTCGACGACGCAGATGACGGAGTGCTCGCGCCGATGCGAGCGGCAGATGGAGCAGGGATCCGCGTCGGTTACGTTGTTGCAGACCGAGCAGTTCATCACGCGGTCCTTGACGTTGACGAGGGCTTTCGCGAGTTCGACGACCTCGGCCCTGGGCATCTTCAAGACGTAGGAGGCGAGCCGCTGCGCGGTCTTCCGGCCGATCGTCGGCAGCCTGGTAAACTGCTCGACGAGCGCCTCGACCGACTCGGAGGTAAAGTTCATGCTCGGGATTGTTCTGTCCTCGGACCGACGGCCGGGCGGACGCTGTTCTAGAGGCCGAGGGACGAGAGGTCCATCCCCGGCGGAAGCATGCCGCCCGCCGCCCCGGACATTTCCTTGCGGGCGAGTTCCTGGGCCTCGTCGAGCGCCTTGTTCACGCCGGCGATGACCAGATCTTCGAGCAGCTCGAGGTCGTCCGGGTCCACGGCGTCCGGCTCGATCTTGATGCTCGTAACGCGCTGAGCGCCGTTGGCGGTCACCTTGACCATGCCGCCGCCGGCCTCCGCCGTTACGGTCTTCGAGGCGAGCTGCTCCTGCACCTCGTTCATCTTTTGCTGCATCTCCATGATCTTGCCGAACATGTCGGCCATATTTCCACCGTTGGACATCACGTCTCCTGTATTTGTTGGC
>CAZXHQ010000524.1:0-2949 GCA_964640145.1 uncultured Rhodothermales bacterium
GCGGCTATGCACTGCCGTCAGTCGCCCTTCGGGCTCGTGTCGGCGCGCCTGGCGGGCACGCGCATCGACCCTCATAGTACGTTACCGTATTTCCGAAATGATGTACTAAGAATAACGCGCCTCGCCCGGATCCGCCACCACGCGCGCGGCCCGTTGGCGACGGCGTCGAAACAAACCGCCGATTCCGAACCGTTCATGAGGTAGTTGCTGTGCTCTCTGCATACGAACTCCGACCATGGACCTTGAACGCCGGCGTTTTCTTTCCGCCCTTGCCGCGGCCGTCCCCTTCGCCGCGCGCCTCGGCCGGCGTGCGGACGTCCTTACCGGGACCATTCCGTCGTCGGGCCTGGAAATCCCCGTCATCGGAATGGGCACGTGGATAACGTTCAATGTCGGGAACGATCCGAAGGCTCGCCGGCACCGCACCGGCATCTTGCGCGCTTTCTTTGCCGGTGGAGGAGGGTTGATCGACTCCTCGCCGATGTACGGGTCCGCGGAAGAAGTCGTGGGCCGCGGTCTCGCCGAGCTCGGTTATCCCGACGCGCTCTTCTCTGCGACGAAGGTGTGGACGTCCTCGGCCTCGAAGGGCCCCGAGCAGGTGGCCACGTCGGAGCGGCTCTGGGGGGTGAACGGCTTCGACCTGCAGCAGATCCACAATCTCGTCTCATGGGAGGATCACCTGCCGATGCTCTTCGAGATGAAGGAGCGGGGACGTATCCGACACGTGGGCATTACGACGTCCCACGGGCGTCGACATCGAGAGGTGGAACGCGTGATGAACACGCAGCCGATCGATTTCGTGCAGCTCACCTACAACGTGGTGGATCGGGAGGCGGAGGAGCGGCTCCTTCCGCTGGCGCAAGACCGGGGCATCGCCGTCATCGCCAACCGACCCTTCCGCGGCGGCTCGCTCGTACGGCGCATCCAGCGCGAGCGGCTGCCGGACTGGGTGCGCGAGTTCGACGTCGTCAACTGGCCGCAGTTCTTGCTGAAGTTCATCGTCTCGCATCCCGCGGTGACCTGCGCGATCCCGGCGACTTCTCAGATCGAGCACATGCACGAAAACATGGGTGCGGCGACGGGGATCCTCCCGGACGCGGAGGCGCGAAAGCGAATGCTGGAGTACGTGCGGGCGCTGTAGGATAGTACGATTTTCCAGAAAACAGATGGCCGCCGCCGTGAACGGCGCGGACCGCGACGCAGAGATGCTCGACGAACTGGACAGCTACGCGCTGTCGGACTTTCTGTTGTTCTCGCAGGAGACCTATTTTCGCCTGTTCGAGCTCTACAATCGCGCCATCTGGCCGTTGCAGGTGCTGCTTCTGGGTCTCGGCGGGATCGCGCTCTACCTCCTCCGGCGCCGCGGCTGCGCCCGGGTTGCGTGGGGCCTGCTGGCACTGGTATGGGCGTGGGTCGCGTGGGCGTTTCACCTCGAGCGCTACGCCGCGATCAATCTCGCGGCGCCGTATTTCGCCGCGCTGTTCGGACTCGAAGCCGTGCTGCTGCTCGCAATCGGTACGGCGGCGGGCCGCCTGCGCGCGTCCGAAGCCTCTGCGCCGATAGCCGGCACCGCGGTCGTCGTCTATGCCGTGGTTCTGCACCCGCTCACCGGTCTTCTCGCCGGCCGAACGTGGCCCCAGCTCGCCTACTTCGGCGCGGCGCCCGATCCGACGGCCATCGCGACGCTGGGCATGCTGCTCTTCGCCGGGGGACCCCTGCGTGTGGTGCTGCTCGTGCCGGCGGCGGCCTGGTGCGTGATCTCCGCGCTGACCTCCTACGCGATGGAGTCGGTCGAGGGCGTGGCACCGGCGATATTCGCCGCGACGGCGATCCTGCTCTCCTTCCGGCGACCGACCAGGCCGGTGATGGATTCGGAACCCGGGAAGGCAGGCCGACCGGGCTCCTGACCGATGCAGCCGCCCTTCGAGGGGATGCTTGCTGCCGCAAGCCGCTGGAAACGATTGGCCGCGCGGCGCGTGTGTAGGAAGCGCGTCCCGGCAGACATCTACCCGAATAACCCGTACGAGCCATGCATATCGTCGTCGCCGGCGGACACGGACAGATTGCCATGCGGCTGCATCCCCTTCTCCTCGCGCGCGGGCATACCGTATCGGGGCTGATTCGCAACCCCGATCAGGCCCAGGATCTGCGGCAGGCCGGCGCCGAGCCGGTGGTCTGCGATCTCGAGCGCGAAGACGACATTTCGGACGCTGTCGGCGCGGCCGACGCCGTCGTTTTCGCGGCCGGGGCCGGTCCGGGCAGCGGCGCCGAGCGTAAGTTCACGATGGATCGCGACGGGGCGATCAAGCTCATCGATGCGGCGCGGTCCAACGGCATCGGCCGCTACGTGATGATCTCGGCCATGAATGCGGAGAAGCCGCGCGGCAACGAGGTATTCCGAGCCTACCTCCGGGCTAAAGCCGAAGCGGACGCGGCCCTGCGCGAGAGCGGCCTGGATTACACGATCGTGAGACCGGGTCGGCTTACCGACGATCCCGGTCGCGGCCTCGTGCAGGCCGGGCGGAATCTGCCGCGGGGGGAGATACCGCGGGCGGACGTTGCCGCCGTCCTCGCTCACATACTCGACGAGTCAGCGGCCGTCGGCTGCCAGTTAGACGTGACCTCGGGCGATCAACGCATTCCCGAGGCGATCGACGCCGCGGAGCGGTAGGCGCCTCTTTAGGGTGACATGCGGACGGTCGGCCCGCAGAAGGAGCCGACCGGAAGTGCGGCGTTAGCCCTTGTACCGGTACACGATGCGGCCCTTCGAGAGATCGTAGGGGGACATTTCAACGTCTACGCGGTCGCCGGGAATAATGCGGATGTAGTACTTGCGCATCTTACCTGAGAGCAGGCCGAGAATTTCGTGTCCGTTGTCGAGCTCGACACGAAATTGGGCGTTCGGGAGCGCCTCGGTGACGACCCCTTCCTGCTTGATCGGTTCTTGCT
>CAZXHQ010000525.1:0-2943 GCA_964640145.1 uncultured Rhodothermales bacterium
ATCCACAAGAAGAAATAGACGCGCCGGGTATCCGCCTCCGGGTGCGCAGGTTAGAAAGTTCGAGATAGATCATGGAAGTCAAGGTTTTCAGTTCCGACGGTAGCGCAACGCAGCGCACGGTGACGCTCGATGCCTCGGTGTTCGACGTCGAGCCCAACGACCACGTCGTCTGGCTCGACGTGCGGCGCATACAGGCGAACGGGCGTCAGGGAACGCACAAGGCGAAGGAGCGCAACGAGGTTCGCGGCAGCACGCGGAAGCTGTACCGGCAGAAGGGTACGGGCTTCTCGCGCGCCGGCGACGCCAAGTCGCCGATCCGCCGCAGCGGAGGTACGACGTTCGGGCCGCGCCCCCGCAACTACGGCTTTAAGGTGAACAAGAAGACGACGCGGCTTGCGCGGCGCTCTGCCTTCAGCTACAAGGCGAAGGAAGACGCGTTTCGCGTGGTCGACGACCTCGCCTTCGATGCGGTCAGCACCAAGTCGCTGATCGCGCTGATCGCGGGGCTCGACCTCGTCGATCGAAAGGTCCTCCTTCTCACGAGCGCGCACCGGCCGAACGTGTATCAGTCGAGCCGCAACCTCTCGAAGGTGACCGTGAAGGAAGCGCGCCAGGTCTCGACGCTCGACATCCTCAAGGCCGACGTGGTCGTGCTGGAAGAGAACGCCGTGGAGACGCTCTCCGAGCTGCTTGGAACGAAGGTCTGATTCCGGATCACGAATAGAGAACGACGCACAACCCGCCATGAGCAACAACGTACTCATCCAGCCGCTCGTCACCGAGAAGCTGACGAAGCTGATGGAGGAAGGCCACTACGCCTTCCAGGTTCGGATGGACGCCAACAAGGTCCAGATCAAGAAGGCCGTGCAGGATCGCTATCCGGCCGCCAGGATCAAGAGCGTCCGCACCCTCATCGTCAGAGGGAAGCGCCGCAGCCAGCATACGCGGCGCGGGCTCGTGACGGGCCGTACGGCCTACCATAAGCGGGCCATCGTAACGCTGCACGAGGACTCCGAGCCGATCGATTTCTTCGAGCAGGTGTGATGCGACCGGACGCAGCGACGACGCTAGAGAGACAGAACGATGCCTATTAAGAAAGTAAAGCCTACTTCGAATGCCCGGAGGCAGTACACGGTCGACACGTTCGACGACGTGACGGTCGAGAAGCCTGAAAAAAGCCTCCTGGCTCCGCTGAAGAAGAAGGGCGGTCGCAACCACAATGGCCGGATCACGACCCGACATCAGGGCGGCGGCCACAAGCGGCGCTACCGCATCATCGACTTCAAGCGCAACAAGATCGGCGTGCCGGCACGCGTTGCGACGATCGAGTACGATCCGAACCGATCGGCTCGGATCGCCCTGCTCGTCTATGCCGACGGAGAGAAGCGCTACATCATCGCGCCGAACGAGGTCGAGGTGGGCATGACGCTGGAGAACGGTCCGGATGCGCCGCCGGAGCCGGGCAACTGCCTGCCCCTCGGCAAGATTCCGATCGGCTCGTTCGTGCACGCCATCGAGATGCGTCCCGGCAAGGGCGCGCAGATGGCCCGCTCGGCCGGAACGTATGCGCAGGTCACGGCCCGCGAAGGCAAGTACGCCACGCTCAAGCTGCCCTCGGGCGAGACGCGCCTCGTGCTGTCGGTCTGCATGGCCACGATCGGCACGACGAGCAATCCGGATCACATGAACGTGGATCTGGGCAAGGCGGGCCGCAACCGCTGGCTCGGCGTGCGTCCGAAAACGCGCGGCGTGGCCATGAACCCGGTCGACCATCCGATGGGCGGTGGGGAAGGCAAGGCCTCAGGCGGGCATCCCCGCTCGCCGCACGGCGTGCCCGCGAAGGGCTACAAGACGCGGAAGAAAAAGAAGCAGTCCAACAAGTACATCATACGCCGCCGCAAGAAGAAGTAGCTGCGGTCTTTGACACAGAGTTAAACCGAATAAGCATGGCACGGTCGCTACGTAAAGGACCTTACGTCTATTACAAGCTGCAGCGCAAGGTCGACGCACTGAACAGGAGTAATTCGAAGAAGGTCGTCAAGACCTGGAGTCGAGACTCGATGATCACGCCCGACTTTGTCGGCCATACCTTCGCCGTGCATAACGGCAAGCAGTTTATCCCGGTGTACATCACCGAGAACATGGTCGGTCACAAGCTCGGCGAGTTCGCGCCCTCGCGCACCTTCCGTGGTCACTCCGGCCGCGGCAGCGCCGACAAGCGCATGAAACGATAAAACGGTAGAAAGAGAATATACACAGGCACAACGTGGTCGGAAGAGATTATCGACGCCCTTAGAACTATGGAAGCTCGCGCGATCCGAAAACACATAAGAACCTCGCCGCGCAAGATGCGCCCCGTCATCAATCTCGTTCGCGGGAAGACGGTGGCTGAGGCGCTCAACATCTTGCACTACCAGCCTCACAAGGCCACACGGCCGATCGAGCTGACCATCCAGTCGGCCGTCTACAACATGATGGATAAGAACCCGGACGAGCGCTTCGACGAGGGCGAGCTGGTCGTGAAGGAGATTCGCGCCGACGACGGACCCCGCTTCAAGCGGTTTCGTCCCGTCGCCCGCGGCCGGGCGCACCCTATTCAGAAGCGTACGTGCCACCTGACGGTCGTGGTGGCGACCAGCGAGGACGTGGAGACCGCCGAAGCTTAGAACGTAGTATATCGATTCGCAAATACGCTACCATATGAATGCCGCTGCATCGCGCTCCGCGTGGTTCCGGCGCCTCGCCACAGTTCCGGCGATCTACCGCCGACAGTCGCCCTCGGGCTCGTGTCGGCGCGCCTGGGGGAGCACGCGCATCGACCCTCCGATACCGTTGCCGCATGTACGAAGCGATGAACGAAGGCTTGGCGGAAGATTTTTAGATACGGAAGACTCTCATTAGGTAAGGACAGGACATTGGGCCAGAAAACGCATCCAGTCGGCT
>CAZXHQ010000526.1:0-2941 GCA_964640145.1 uncultured Rhodothermales bacterium
CGAGCAGGCGAAGAAGATGGTGATGGATGTGACGGCCCTCCTCTACCAGGCCGAGAAGCAGAGCTACCTGCTCAACATCATCACGAATAACCGGGCATGGGGGAACGCGCCCGTTTTGGCCCAGGAAATAGCAGGGCGGATTTTGGAATTTGAAGAAAAGTAGTTCGACGTTCGGCCGTCGATGGCCGGCGGTTTCTCACTCTCAGCCATCTGTCCGATAGAACCGCCGCCTCCCCAGCTGCCGGCTGCCCAAGGGCGTAACCACCGACGGCGCAACCCGAACGGCGCAACCGCGAACTGCGCACCCCCCGACCGCCGGCTGCCCAACCGCCGGCCGGCGCCTACGCCCGCCCGAAGTCATCCTCCAGCCGGATGATGTCGTCCTCGAGACAGACGCCGAGCTGCGTCTCGATGATGACGAGGTACGCGTCGCCGTCGTTCTCGAGGCGGTGGACGTCCCCCAGATCGATGTAGAGGGCGTCGCCCTTGCCGATCTTCCGGACGTCGTCGTTGAGGGTGAACAATCCGGTTCCCTGCACGACCACCCAGTGCTCACGGCGATGTTCGTGCTTCTGAAGCGAGAGGCGCTTTCCCGGATGGACGATGATGCGCTTTACGCGGTAGCCGGGCTCGTTGAGGTACTCTTCCCAGCGGCCCCACGGCCGGTTGTCCGAATCGATCATGAGCTGTCCATCCCTTAATTCCTTGATTGCACGTTCGAAGGCGCCTGCGGCGGCGAGCCGCCGGAGACCGTGCGCAGGCGCGCGGTGTAAATCATCCCGACGCTCCGTCCTGAACGGAGGCTACGATCCGCCTGCGGAGGGCTCTGCCAGAGACGCCCGGTGGCGCGCCCGCTCGTCGGGGTCGAGCACGTCCTCGCCGAACAGGCGCAGCCCGACGAACAGCACCCCACCGCCGATGAGCAAAGATAGCCACCAGGGAAATCCGAAGCCTGCCGGCAGCGTTCCGAGGAAGATCGACACGAGGCCGACGAGCATCGCATAGGGCAGCTGAGTCCGCACGTGATCGATGTGGTCGCAGCCGGAGGCCATCGACGAGAGGATGGTCGTGTCCGAAATCGGCGAGCAGTGGTCGCCCCAGACGGCGCCGGAGAGCACGCACGAGACCGACGAGTAGATGATGTGGTGATGCTGGGGATCGGCCATGTCGTTGACCTGGAGAATCGCCCAGGCCAGCGGAACGACGAGCGGCATCAGAATGCCCATGGTCCCCCAGCTGGTGCCCGTCGAGAACGCCGTCGCCGCCGCGATGACGAACACGAGCGCCGGCACGATTCCCGGCGGAAGCGTCTCGCCCAGCACGGAGACCAGATAGTCCGCCGTGTGGATGACGGTCGTCACGTCGGCGAGCGCCCAGGCGAGCACGAGGATGATGGCGGCATAGAGCATCGACTTGACGCCCGCATACCACGCGCCGACGATCTCGTCGACCGTCAGGATGCGCTGGAGGAACGACAGCAACGCCGCGCTGACCACGCCGAGCAGCGAGCCCCACATGAGCGTGCTGTAGGGATCGGCGCTGCCCACGACGTCGCGCAGCGTGTCCCCGTCGCCCGTGACGTAGAGGCCGGCCAGCACGGAGACCACCAGCACCACGATGGGCAGAACCGCATTGACGGTTCGATACGGTACGCCCTGCTTCGGAGCCATCTCCTCGTCTTCCATGCCGGCCGCCGCGTCGACCCGAGCGCCGGGAGAAAGCACCTCGCCTTTCCGGCGCGCGCGGCGCTCCGCCTTCAGCATGGGGCCGAACTCTTTGGGCGAGGCCGCGATGTTGAACACGAAGAAAATTGCCAGAATCGGATAGAAGCTGTAGAGAATCGACTGCAGGAAGATCGAATACGCCGACTCGTCGAAGCCTTCGATGCCGGCGACGGCCGTCCCGATCAGGCCGACCTCGTACCCGATCCAGGTCGTAACGAACGCCAGGCAGGCGATGGGAGCCGCCGTGGAGTCGACGATGTAGGCCAGCTTCTCTCTCGAGATCTGGAGCCGGTCGGTGACCGACCGCATCGTGTTGCCGACGACCAGCGTGTTGGCGTAATCGTCGAAGAAGATGGCCAGGCCCAGCAGCCCCGTCGCAACCTGTCCGTCGCGCGCCGTCCTCGCCCAGCCGACGATGTGTTCGACGACGCCCTGCATGCCGCCGTTGCGCGAGATGATCCCCACCATGCCGCCGATCATCAACGAAAACAATATGATGGCGGCGTGATCGGGGTTCGCCAGCGCGGTGAGCACGTAGACCTGGAACGTATCCAGGAGCCCGCCCCAGAGCCCGCCGGCGTCGAGTCCGAGCGCCGCCCAGCCGCCGGCCCACACGCCCAGAAAGAGGGCCGGGATGACCTGCTTGAAGAGCAGGGCGAAGCCGATGGCCAGAAGAGGCGGAAGGATGGACACCCATCCCGGGATGACGCTGGTCTCCGTCTGCGCAACGACCTCGCCGTCGCGAAGGAGCTCGACATCCGTCGACCCGAGCCCTTCGATGACGGCGCCCTCGAGGCGCAGCGCACCGTCGGCGGACGGCTGCAAGGGCTGGGGCGCCTGGGATCCGATGCGCACCTGGAAGACGGCCGCGGTATCGGCCGGCGTATCGGCCCCGCGCGCTTCGACGTCGAAGGACGTTCCACGAAGCACCACGGTGGGCGCGTCGACGTCGTAGGTCTGCGCGCGAGCACTCCCGGCCAGGACGAGGACCGAGAAGGCGGCGAGGCAGACGACGCGCCACAACATGGGTGCGTTCCACATGGCGTCAGCTCGCCGTGCCGAATATCCTGTCGCCGGCGTCGCCGAGACCGGGGCGGATAAACGCGTTGTCGTCGAGCCCGCGATCCACCGCCGCCGTCAGAATCGGCACGTCCGGATGCGCCTCGTTCAGCGCTCGCACGCCCTCCGGCGCGGCCACCAGACAGACGAACTGAAAC
>CAZXHQ010000527.1:0-2925 GCA_964640145.1 uncultured Rhodothermales bacterium
TCCCTTACAAAAAGAGTGCGGCCGGCCTCTAGGGTGCCGCCCGCAGCCGCTCCTACCTTTCGGATAGCCGCGAACCCGGGGTGCCCCCCATTCGTTTCTTATGCCTCGATCCCCCGAACAGCTGTGCCGGGCCGCATGACCGAACCACTTGACGCCGGAAAGTCGGCGGCCGCGCGCGACCAGCAGGCGGCCGTGGCACGTCTTGGGCTGTTTGCCCTGGAAAGCCGCTCGCTGCAGGAGGTCATGAACGAAACCGTTCGCGTCATCGTGGAGCTGCTCAACGCCGAGCTGTGCACGGTGCTGACGCTCCAGAAGGACGACGACGCGTTTCTGGTTCGGGCCGGCCACGGGTGGGCCGATCACGTCATCGGGCATGCGCGCGTCGGCTCCGGCGCCGACGAGTCACTGGCCGGATTCACGCTGGCTTCCGGCGAACCCGTCATCGTCGACCGGCTGGAGGAGGAGACGCGCTTTGCGATCGCACCGCGCCTGCTGGAGCACCACATCGTCAGCGGGCTGAGCGTGGTGATCGAAGGTGAGGAAGAGCCCTATGGAATCCTCGCCGCGCACTCCAGGTCGCACCGGGTATTCGAGGAGGCGGACGTCCTCTTTATCCAGACGGCGGCGAACGTGCTCGCCGGCTTCATCGAGCGGAAGCGCGTCGAGGATGCCCTGCGCGAGAGCGAGGCCCGGGCGCGTGCCGTCCTCGACACGACGGTAGACGGCATCATCACGATCGATGAACGGGGCGTTATCGAGTCCTTCAATGCCGCAGCCGAGCGCATCTTTGGGTATACGGCCGGGGAGGTGATCGGTGAAAAGGTGAACATCCTCATGCCGCCGCCCTACAAAGAGGAGCACGATGAATACCTTCGGAGCTACCGTGAAACGGGGCACCGTAAGATTATCGGTATCGGCCGGGAGGTCGCCGGCCGCCGCAAGGACGGTACGACGTTTCCGCTCGACCTGGCGGTCAGTGAGGTCTTTCTGAACGACCGCCGCATCTTTACCGGCGTCGTGCGGGACATCACGGACCGGCGGCGCCTGGAACATGAGATCCTTCGCATCAGCGATCAGGAGCGCCGCCGGATCGGGCAGGATCTCCACGACGGACTGGGCCAGATGCTCACCGGCATCGGGCTCATCAGCCGGAACCTCGCGAGGGAGCTCGACCGGGACGGCGAGCCCCATGCGGCCGACGTCGCCGAGATTGCCGGATTGATCAAGGAAGCCGACGAATTTGCGCGAGCGCTCGCCCGCGGACTCGTCCCGGTGGATCTGGAAAAAAACGGCCTGCGCTATGCGCTGCATCGACTGGCCGCCGGCGCGGAGAAGCTGTTCGGCGTCCGCTGTTCGTTCGAAGAGATCGGCAACGTGCAGGTAGAGGATAATGCCGTCGCCACACACCTCTTTCGTATCGCGCAGGAAGCGGTCAGCAATGCTGTGAAGCACGGCAGGGCCGAACACATAAAAATGAGTCTGGCCGGCGGCCTCGAACAAATCCGGCTTCGGATCCAGGACGACGGCGTCGGCTTCCCGGAGGATTTCGACCTGGATACGAACGGCACCGGGATGGGCGTCCGAATCATGCGCCACCGGGCCCGGATCATCGGAGCCCATCTGGACATCATCCAGGCTCCCGACGGCGGCGCCACCATTACCTGCACCGTCCGATACCACGGTGCACCCATCCCCGTGGGCGGCGAAGAATACGGTCGCAACTAAGACATCACAGCCCATGAAGAAGATTATCATCGTCGACGATCATCCTCTCATGCGGAAGGGGCTCGCCCTCTCGCTGGGAGGAGAAACCGATCTCGAAGTGGTTGGTCAGGCAGCCGATGCCGAAGAGGCGATGGGTATGCTGGAGGAGTTGGAGCCCGACGTGGCGATTGTGGACATCTCGCTGCCCGGGATGAGCGGCCTGGAGTTCATCAAACACATGCAGGCCGTTTATCCGGATATTCGGCCGCTCGTCGTGTCGCGCCACGACGAAGCGCTCTACGCCGAGCGTGCGATCCGCGCCGGGGCGCGTGGCTACGTGATGAAGCTGGAAGCGGCCGACGAAATCGTGAAGGCCGTCCGCCGGGTGCTCAGCGGCGGCATTTACGTGAGCGAAGAGATCAACGAACGGCTCCTGATGGGCTTGGCGGCCGGGCGAGCCGAGCTGGCGCAATCACCGCTCGAGGTGCTGAGCGATCGTGAGCTGGAAGTCTTCGAGCTGTCCGGACGCGGTCTCGTCACCCGGGAGATCGCCGAGCGGCTCCATCTATCGGTCAAGACCATCGAGTCCTACCGGGCTCGAATCAAAGATAAGCTCAATCTCAGGACGGCTGCGGAGCTCATGCAGCATGCCGTACAGTGGGTCGAAGGCGAGTCAAGAGGGTGACTGACGGTGTCCATACATTGCACGAAGGGCGCTCAGCGCTCCTGCCGGAGACCGCATGGCCGCGGTTTTCGGACGGGCAACCTCGCCGATAGTACCTAGCCCTCGACGACCCTGGAATGTGCGGCGCAGATCTCCTCGAGGGCTTCAGCGGCATCCTGCGGAAAGCCTACCTTCGGATAGGCGCAGTACATGGAGAAGCGTTCCGAGTTGCAGTACTCGTGCCAGAGATGCTCCAGGCGGACGGTAGCGCCCCTGTGGCCGCGAGCCCAGAGGAGGGCGACCATCTCACCGAACGCCCGAACTCTCCGGCCGTCTTTCCTGGCCCTCGTGAGCAGCTCCGACACCGTCTTCCGAAACAACTCCTCGTTCGGCCACCCAAGCTCGACGAATCTTGAGAGGACCTCGTCGGCATCGAGGGCGAGATATTCGTCACGATCCTGCACAGATGCCAGATCCACGCCGCGCGCACGCAGCCTGTCGTCGAGCTGTGCGAGGTGGGCCGACGTGGCAATGACGATCACGCTGTCCCCGGACTG
>CAZXHQ010000528.1:0-2916 GCA_964640145.1 uncultured Rhodothermales bacterium
GTTCGAACTGGCCGTCGGTTACTACGAACAGCGGCGCTGGCAGGATGCCTACGACGCCTTCAGCCGAATCGTCGACGAGTATCCGGAGAGCGACCAGGTCGGTGAGGCGCTCTACTACCGCGCGAACGCCTCCGTGGCAAGGGGTGACTTCGACGAGGCGCTTCTGAACTTCGACCGCGCCGCCGACCTCGGTGCCGCACCGGCCAGGCTCAAGGAAGAGGTCCGTTTCCAGCGCGCCTGGCTCCACTATCGCAACGGCAACTACCAGGCTGCATTAGACGGCTTCACGGACATCCACGAAGCCGCCCCCGGCTCGGAAAAAGGTGCCGAAGCGCTGTTTTGGGCCGCCGAGAGCCTGTATCAGCTCGGCAACCTGACCCGTGCCGCCGAGCTTTTCACCAGGTACGTCCGCGAGACGCCGGGAGGACGCCACGTCGATGCGGCCCATTATGCGCTCGGCTGGACGCACTTTCGGCGCGGCCAGTATGGTCCGGCCGCCCAGGAATTTCAGACGTTCCTCGACCAGTATCAGGCCTCCGGCACCGACGAATTCGTCCCGTATCGTACCGATGCCCTGCTGCGCCTGGGCGACAGCTATTATGCCCTCAAGCGATATCCCGAGGCGATTCGCACCTATCGCCGCGTTGCAGAACAGGCCGGCGACTACGCCCTTTATCAGATCGCCCAGGCCTTCTACAATGCCGGCGATGCCTACGAGGCCGTCAACGCCTACCGCGAGCTGCTGGAATCGTATTCCGACAGCCAGTGGGCCGAAGAGGCTCGCTACAACATGGGCTACGTGTTCTTCCAGAACCAGGACTATGACCAGGCCATGGCCGAGTACCGGTCCCTCATCGAGCGGCATCCCCAAGATCCTCTCGCGGCCAGGGCGCAGTACGGCATCGGCGACGCCCTCTTCAACGCCGGCCGCGCCGAAGAAGCCATCGAAGCCTATCAGGTCGTTCTGGAACGCTATCCGAACAGTCAGTTCGTGGCCGATGCCGCCGCCGGCATCCAGTACGCGCTGCTCTCCGTTGGAGACGAGGATCAGGCCGATGCACTCATCGACCGGTTCATCGCGGAGAATCCGACTTCGCCCATTGCCGACGAACTCCGCTTCCGCCGGGCCGAGGTCAACTATCAGAGCGGTCGCACGGACGAGGCCCTGCGGGAGCTGCAGGAATTCGTGCGCGCCTCAGTCGACGACAATCTCCTCGCGGAAGCCTATTACTACCTCGGCATGATCTTCCAGGAGCGCGATCAGGCGGGCGAGGCCGCCTCCAACTTCGATCAAATCGTGGAGAACTATCCCGGAAGCCCGCGTTTTCCGGACGCGGCGCGGCGCCTTGGGCGCCTCTACCTGGACGACGAGCGACCCGCCGACGCGCTGGAGGTCTTCCGCGGCATGGAGTCCGACAGCGACGGCGACAACCGCATCGTGGCCGAAGCGCGGTATGGTCAGGGGATGGCGCTCCTGCAGCTCGGCCGCCGCGAGGAAGCCGAGCGCCTCCTCCAAAATGCCATCGACGCCGCACCGGAGGCTCCGGAGACCTATCCTGCCTATCTGGGACTCGCCCGGGTATACGAGGAAGCCGGACGGCATCAAGACGCCATGCCGTTGTATCGCCAGGTCGTACAGCACAGCCGCGACGAGATCGGCGCCGAAGCGCTCTATCATCTGGGCCGGCTGCTGCGCATGACCGGCAGCGCCCAAGAGGCCGTCGACGAGCTGGGCCGCATGCCGGTCCTCTTCACCGGATTTACCGAATGGGTTGCGCGCGGATACCTCGAACAGGCCCGGGCCTTTCGTGCCCTGGGCCAGACCGGGGATGCCGTCCGGATGTACGAACGCGTAATCACCGAATTCAGCGGAACGCCCTACGCCCTTTCTGCCGAACAAGAGCGGGAGGCGCTTTAACGGCGACGAAGATCATGCCTTTCTCCCTTTTCCAGCTCGCGCGGCCTGTCCTCCCCGCCGTCACCGCTGCGTGCCTCCTGCTCGCGGCGGCGCCGGCCTACGGTCAGGACGACCCGCCCACGCAGGTCTTGCCGGACATCGCGCCGCGCGTCGTCGAGATCAGGGGCAACCTCGAGCTGTCTCTGCCGTCCCTTCAGCGCCAGCCCCTTATAGGGTTCAATCCTCCGCCGCGCGTCGTATCCATCCCTCCCGACCGCCGGCCGTATGTAGAGAGTTACAAGCAGGAGAGCATCGACCTGCCTCCCAGCCCGCTGATTCCACCGGAGCCGCCTCGCGTCGCCTCCTTGATCGGCGGCGCACCGCTCAACGGCAGCCTGGAGGCCGCCGTCGGTCGCTATCTCAGCCGTTCGCTCCGCTTCCGGTCCGAATGGTCGATGACCGAGGCGGCCGCGATCTACTCGCGTCTCGACTATGCGGGCGCGGAAGGACACGAGGTCGAGGGAGTCCTCGACGAGGCCGTCACGGCATCCTATGACGCACTCGAGGCGCTCGTGGGCATTCAGACCGTCACCCGCTGGGCTACCGTCGGCCTCGAGCTCGACGGGTTCATGAATGCGTACCGCCTCTTCGGCGCGCAGCCCTCGGCCAGCTTCGGCGAGCTCCGCGACGATCCGCCGTTTCGAGACGGCCGCGGGGGCGGCGCCCAGCTCTGGTTGAACACGCTGGCCTCCAGCGGGACGGAGCTCGACGGGCGGATTCGCTACGGCGTAACCTCCTACGAGACCGACGCGCTTCGCTCCGACGAGACGCCATCCGACGATCGTTTTCTGCGCGACGAGTCCTCCCTCGAGCTCGACGGACGGCTGTCCAGGCCGCTGTCCGACGTGCAAGACCTGCTCGCCGACGTCCGCCTTACCGGACTCGGATTCGAAGGCCAGCCTGTGGGCAGCCACGTGACGATGCTCGACGCAGCGGGCGGTCTCAAGATCGCCTTCGGC
>CAZXHQ010000529.1:0-2906 GCA_964640145.1 uncultured Rhodothermales bacterium
GCCGCCCGCCCCCGTCGCGTCGATCACGAAATCGGCCTCCACGCCGACGGCGTGGAGGCGCCATCGGTCGCCGTCCGATCGCGGAACGGGAGTCACATCTTCGTAAAAGGGGACCCCGGCGCGGCGGACCTCGCGTGCAAAGAAGGCGTCCACATCCGCACGGTACCAGTGCGCGTCGGACCGCTCGCTATTGGGGCTCGCGGCCACGAGCAGCTCGTTTTCGTGCTCCGGATCCGGCGCGAACGGCGCGCCGGCTTCGTGGCGATAATAGCTGAATCCCCGCTTCATGCCGCCGCGGAGCTCCGGGTACGCCATTTGCCACGTTCCCCACGTTGCGAGCGGCTTCAGGCGCTCGAGATCGTAGCGATCCGCCAGATCGCGCAGAATCATATCAGCGATAGGCGTCGACGATTCGCCGACGGCGAAGCGGGGATGCGACGTGCGATCGAGGAGTACCGTGCTCAAGCCGATGCGGTCGGCGATGAGCGCGCAGAGGCTGCCGGCGAATCCGGAGCCGAGAACGACGAGGTCCACCGTCATCACGCCGTCGCCGACCGGCAGGTGCATGGGACGGGAGGCAGCACCTCCTGCCGGAGGTTCATCGACTCGAGCCGCACGCGCCGCTTCGGGCCGCACGCGGCGCAGTCGAAGAATCGCTCCAGATCCCACAGATCCATAAACACGCGTTCCCGCCCCATCCGGATGCCTCGTGCCAGCACCTTCTCGATCGACGCCATGGCGGGCGGACGGAATCGACCCGAGCGCTCAAGCTCGTCCATAATGCCGTTCCCGGCGCGCGTGGGAACGACCGAGCAGCACGCTGCGCCCGCATCGAATGCAAACTCGATGGAACGAAGGGCCCATTCGACGCCCTCCGATTCGCTGAGAAAGGGAGGGCGAAGCAGGATGAACGTGCGCAGCGCGATGCCCTCACGGCAGAGCAGATCCGCGGCGCCCCGGAAATCGTCGAGCGTCATCCGCTTGTTGAGCCGGCCGAGAACACCGGGATGGACGGTCTCCAGCCCGAGAGCAATCTCGAGGCGACCGTCGAGCCGGTCGCGGAACTCGAAGCACCGCGACCCGCAGAGACGCGGATGGTTCTCGACGATGACGGTGTCGAAGCCCGCCAGGCGTTCGGCGATCGCCGGATAGTCGTCCGGGGGGATCGCCTTCGCGTCGAAAAAATTGCCGTTGTTGTAGAGTTTCACGTGCCGGGCCTCCGGCAGGCGCGCCAAAGCGTAGTCGATCTGCGCGGGGATGTCGCCGGCCTCCACGGGCTCGTCCGTCGTGTGCTTCCACAGATCGCACATCAGGCATCGAAACGGACACTCCCGGCTGGTCAGGAAGATCGTGGCGACGTCCTCGACACGGCCGTCCGCTCCCCGTTCGGGTTCGACGAGAAACGCGTAGGGACGGCGCGGATCGACCGGCTTCTTGTCCGGCCGCGCCGCGAGAATCTCCGCATCCGACATGGAGAGGGGCATGCGTCGGCTCCTACGCCATCAAACGTACATCGACGTGAACACCTTCCGGTATGCCGCCTCGCGCGCCGGGAAGAGATCGTCGAACAGGCCGTCGCCGACGGCTCCGCGCTGGAAGCGCTCCTTCTCGAAGACCGGCATGTCGAACCCGGTGATCGCCTTGATCCCGCGGCGCACGACCTCGCCCTTCAACGCATACAGCCGATCGTGATCCCACCCGGTAAGCTCGATGAACGGAATACCTTCGGCGACCTCGATCACCCCGGGCACCGCATAGGGACTGAATCCCGTGAACCCGTAGCTGCGCTCCGGCGCGTAGGACCGCACGTGCCCGCGGCTCTGTCCGCCCGAATACGTGAGGGAGTGCTTGACCGCATCGACGCCCCATCCTTCCTGGTAGAGCATCAAGTTGTTCAGCACGCTGCGGATGGTAAGCTCGGAGTTCTCCTCGATGGGATAGTCCTTCAGATTTTCGTCCCCTCCGTCCCCATCCACCAGAAATTTCCAGTCCGCATATCGCTCGCGGATGCCCCTGCACAGCGCAAGGGTCACGGTGGCGGCCTGCACGTCGAGCGGCTTGTAGTCTTCGATGACGCGGATGGCCTCTCTGAAGTCGACGTCTTCCGGAGCGACCCGGACGACCTCCAGAAAGAAGGAAAGGTCGAGGGCGTCGAGAAAAGAATGGGCCTGCTCGGCGTCGGTACCTCCGCGCACCGAGAGTGTAAACGCCTTGAGGCGGGCGGGCGACTCTCCGCGCCGTAGAAGCCGGTCATAGAGGATCAGAAATACGGACCCGCTGTCGATACCGCCCGAGAACAGCATGCCGACAGGGGCGTCTGCCGGGATCGTATCGAGCCAGCGGTCGCACGCGCGTGCGAGAGCGCCCACATACGCCGTTCCGATCGCCTCGACGTCGGGCCGAAGCGCGTTGCGCTCGGGCGTGAAAAAGCGAGTGTAGGTCGGGTTGGGATCGGGACACCCCAATAGCTTGAGCTCGACGACGTGGTGGCTGGGCACCATGCGCGTGTACGAGGGATGGAACTGGTCGTCAAGTCCCTCGATCGCCAGGAATGCCTGAATCTCGTCGATACGCTCGGCGACGACGAGGCAGGGTCCGTCCCGGCGCTTTGCCAGAAAATAGCGCATGGGCCGGCCGATCGACCGGGCCATCCGCACCGTCTTGCCGTCGCGGTGCGCGAGCGCGAACTGACCGTCGATGGCGCGCACGCGCTCGGGATCACCCGACGCCAGAGCCTCGACGGCCTCCTCCGGCGTGGCGTTCAAGAAGATGTTCGCTTCCGGATCGAGCAGATCGACGACCCGCTCGACGTACGCCTGACGATGCCTGCTGTTTTCACGCATACCACCCCAGTTTGAAACCCCAGCGTCCCACGTCCAGCGCAAAGGCGAGGCCCCAGTAGAACA
>CAZXHQ010000530.1:0-2896 GCA_964640145.1 uncultured Rhodothermales bacterium
CGGGTACGGCAGCGGGACCAGCCGAATTCTTCTTGGCATGGCTCTCTGCCAGGTGCACCGCGGTGCCGGTCGTATTCTGGATGCTCGGAGTGGCGACAGGCGCTCTCCGTCGCCGGCGGTCTTCGCTTCGGCATTTTCGCAATCTCGGCGAGCGGGTACCCGTGGACGATCGAAGAACCGTAGCTTTGCTGACGGAGCTGAAGAGGTCTGCCGGGATCGAACGAGCTATTCTCCTTACGTCTTCGCAGAAGCTGCGTAGCCCGGTTGCCATCGGTCTGTCTGAGGTCTGTATTCCACGCCGGGCCGACGGACACCTGAGACGGGACGAGACGCGAGCCGTTCTTGCCCACGAATTGGCCCATCTCAAGCGCTTGGATCCCATGTGGTTGATCGTCTCTGAGATGGTGGAGACGCTCTTCTTCTTCCAGCCGCTGAACCGCCTCGCCCGCGAGTATGCCGAGACGGAGGCCGAGTATGCGTGCGACGTTCGCGCCGTCGAGTGGACGGGTGAACGCGCCGCGCTCGCACGTGCCCTTGCGAACGTGGCTCGGCGGCTGCAGACGAATTCCCCGTTCGTAGTCGCGGGTATGGCCGGACGGAAGGCGACGCTCTATGATCGCGTCGACCAGATTCTAAACGGTACGCACGTTTCGGAGTGCATCCGCTCCCGCCTGTTGAGCGTCGCGCTTATCGCAGTGCTTGTGAGCTCCGTCGCCGCAGTCGGTCCGTCGTTCTCCAGTCAGGTAAACTCGGGCGCCACGGACACGTGGACCGAAAGCGTGCCGCGCACGCAGCGGCCCCTCAGCCCGACGGCGAGGCCGCCCGGTCCGGCTGCGCCTTCCGGTATCGAGTCGGTTTCGTCACCGTCACCGCCGTCAATCGATCCCAAGCCTCCGGACGGGCGGCCGTTAGGTCCGCTTTCACGACCCGTACCGTCAGCGCGGTAGCTCCATGCTGCCCGGACGGCTCGCAGGTTTCCGGCCATCCTCTACACCCTTTCGTATCCCCGACGCAATCATCCCGACCGAGATGACCTGGAAAAGCTATATCCTGGCGATACTCCTCGGCGTCGTCACCCTCCAACCGGGTATGGCCCAGCCCGTCGGATTGGAGCGGTTGCCCGACACACAGCCCGGGCGCGTTGCTGAACGACTCTTTACATCGCTTGCGTCCGACGATCCGTCGGTCTGGCGCGATTTCATTGAGCTTCATTTCACGGAGTCCTTTAGAGACATCGCACCGATAGAGATGCACATCGGCGTGATCGGAGGACTCCACGATGAGAGTCGAGGATACGAAGTACTCTCCATCGATGCGGAGACGGAAAGCCGGCTCGAGATCACGGCGAAGGCGCTGCTCACAGGAGAGCTGCAGCGATTTATCTTGACGTACGACGAACACGAGCCCTCCCGCCTTACGGGCCTCGGCGTCCGATCCGCCGAAGCGGCCGACACGGGTGGCGCAAGGTACGACGGCCTTCGACAAGCGATGGCCGACCTCGACCTATTCCTACACAGACTGGACAGCGCCGACGTGTTCTCGGGCGCCGTGCTCGTGGCTCGCGGAGGCCGGCCAATCTTCGTGCAGGCCTACGGCGAGGCGGACAAAGCGCATCACGTGCTGAACCACGTGGACACGCGGTTCAGCCTCGGGTCGATGAATAAGATGTTCACGGCGGTTGCGATCATGCAGCTCGTCGAACGCGGCCGCCTATCGCTGGACGATCCCGTGTCAAAGTACGTGCCCGGTGTCTTGGCTGCAGAGGCAGGCGAGAGGGTTCAGTTGAAGCACCTACTCTCACATACCTCCGGCCTTGGCGACTTTCTCGATGAAGCATCCAGACAGCCGTCAGGCGCGCTCCGCACCATCGACGATTTCGTTGGTCTGGTGAGAGGCGACACCCTGCGATTCGAGCCGGAGGATAGGTTCAGTTACAGCAATGCGGGTTTCGTACTGCTGGGTAAGATCGTCGAGGTGGCTTCGGAGACGGACTACTACGCGTACGTACGGGAGCACATATATGAGGCGGCGGGCATGTCATCGGCCGGCACCGAGCCGCAGGACAGTGTCATTCCGCATCTCGCGGTGGGCTACGACAAAGAGTACACGCCGGACGGCATCCGCTTCCGCAACAACCGATTTTCCATCGGGGTCAGGGGCAGCTCGGCCGGAGGCGGATATGCGTCGATCATCGATCTGATGAAATTTGCAGCCGCATTTCGAGATGGGACGCTTCTCTCACCCGAATCGGTCGATCTTCTGACGACGGCGAAGCCCGATCTCGGAAGCGACAGCTACGGCTATGGCTTTGTCGTCAACGCTGCCGACGGAATCGTAGGTCACAGTGGCGGCTTTGCAGGTGTCAGCGCCAATCTAGATATGTTCTCGGCCGGATACGATGCCGTCGTGCTCTCTAATTATCGCGGTGCGATGCAACCCGTTCGTCAGCGTATTCGCGGGCTGGTAGAGGCATTGGAGAACGGCCGGGACGCCTCCAAACTATAGCAGGACACTTCGTCGCAGACGCCCGGGAAGAAGTGATTGCTTCCCCCACCGTGCGGCTGCTCGACGCGCCGGTAGGGGCCGTGTAAGCGCACGAGCTACGTTCGGAGTTCAGAGAATGAAAAAGGCCCGAGCTCGCCGTTCACGTGGCGAACTCGGGGCTCTGCTGCCCTGCTAGGACTTTGTTCGAACCGATCATGCTTAAACGGCTCGCCGCAGTTGTTACGTGTACGCGTCTCATTGTCGAGTAAAACCCGCTCGTCCGCGCCGTCTTCGCCGAAGACGGATGCGCCTGAGCGTCGCTTTCCCACTTGTCACATTCCTGCCAGGATCGCTGTGGAGCAGGAACCGGATGACCGCATTTCTATAATCACTTCCGCCTCTTCGGGGACTT
>CAZXHQ010000531.1:0-2888 GCA_964640145.1 uncultured Rhodothermales bacterium
CGACGTTATGGCGAGAAGGCTCGACGACGAAGAGCGCGATGCAGCGGCACGCATAGGCTACCGTACTTGCACATTGTTAGACTCAACAACCGCACGAGACTGCGGGATCGGATGCCGGCCCGCAATCGAAGGCGCCGTAGTGGACACTCCGATCACCGACCACGCGGAAATGACGTGCATACCGCGTCTTCTCAAGCATGGCGGCCGTGTTCCCACAGACGAGAACGGGACGACCTGTCTCGAATCTGTGATGGTCGTCCAGCTCGAAAGCGTGCGGCGCCTGGTCGATCGAGCCCCGGTAGTACGCGACCTGCCCGTAATCCTCGCAAATGTCTTCGAGCACGTCCGGCAGCTTGAAAGCGCGAATGGTTCGCGAGAAAAACCGAACGTTTCCGACACGCTCTGCGAGCTCGCCGTCGCTCAGGTCGACCGCACAGCTCGAAGCGACGCGAAAATCCAAGCAACCGACAGAGCGCAGCATGCGTCTGAAATCCTCCATATACATGGCCCCTCCGAGACACTCCCCCCGGAGAATGGGGTCTGCAGCCATCTTCGCGGGAATGCGGCGATCTGCAAACACGTCGGAGAAATACAACTCCCCGCCCGGCTTCAGGACGCGAAAAATCTCCTGAAACACGCTGTGCTTGTGAGGCGAAAGATTGATGACGCAGTTCGAGATCACGACGTCGACGGAGTCATCCTCGATACCCGCCGTCCGAAGGTTCTCGATGTATCCCGACCGAAAGTCGACGTTCTGACGTTCGTATCCAAAGCGGCTCATGTGACCATCGATGTGACGCCGGGCGACGTCGAGCTGCTCTTCCGTCATGTCCACGCCGATCGCCAGACCGGCCTCGCCGACCAGCCGCGATGCAAGGTACACGTCGCGACCCGTTCCGCAGCCTAGATCGAGCACGGTGGTTCCGTCGATCGCGAGCGGAATCGGCGATCCACATCCATAGAATCGATCGAGTATTTCTTCATCGATCTCTCCCAGCGCGGCACGAACGTGCGGCGACATCGACTCGGTAGTGCAACAGGCGGTCGTGCGTAGATCTCCGGTTCCGTTCAGTACGGTGCCGTAGTACGTTCGAACGTCGTCGAGTATCGAATCAGGAGCTCGCATGACCTTTCTCGCGTGATTGGAGCACTCTATGTATACGTAAGAGATCACGCCCAACCGTTACATAGGCAGTCCCGGCGCACAACTCCTGGAATCCCGCCTCGCACGAAGGCATCGACGCCGTGCCCCTCGAATCATTCGGCCCGACGAGTTGAAAAAATGCAGGTTGCTGGCGTGCACCGTAGACCCGCAAACGATGCGTGAACCGTATGCGCACACGCGATTACAATCATTACATAGACGCTGGAGCATTCGATTGTTCAGAAAGCATAGCTTCAAATGCTCGCTGATCGATGCAGGCTGGTATTCGGAAAATTACTGATGATTGCGAGGAGGAATAAATCATGCAGCAGACGCTTCTCGTCGCCGGACTCGCATGCCTCATCGCCGCGGTGGTTGGGGGAGGTCTCAAGGCATTCGGCATCGAGATTCCGGTACTGAAGTCGGGCGTCCGTCAGGCGGCCCTGGGCGTGCTCGGCATCGCGCTCGTTGCGGCAGCTACGATGGTCGACGGAGACGGCCTGCAGTCGTTCAGGACAGAGGAGGATTTGCAGCCTTCCCGCACGGAAGAGCCGAGGGGTGGTGATACCGACGATGCCGAGTCGGGCGACGCGCCGCCATCGGACTTCCCTGAAGGATCCGTGCGGGCCTATTCAGCGGACTTCGCGACGTGGCCTACGCAGGATTCGGAGCATGGTTCGGTATCACTCGGATTCGGAAACTCACTCGTGTTGAAGCCATCTAGTAATACGTGGATTGGACCGGGCCGGGCGATCGACATCCCATCCATCGAAGGTGATTTCGTATGTGACGTGCGGTTTCGCATCGAAGAGCGGAGCCCCTCCGCCTCTCTCCATGTGAGCTTCGCTGGCGCCGGCGACGATGCGGAAACCATCGACGTGTACTTGTCTATCTGGCGCGACGACAACGTCACCTATACGCTAAACAAGGGGCGCGTCAGATCCGGCGAGGGCTTGGCCGTGCCGCACGTCGTCACGGAGGCCGTCATCGCGGAACGTGAGCAGCTCCCTCCGGCCGTCAGAGATCAAAATTGGTCCACGGGGAGCGAGCTGACGCTTAAACGCGAGGGCGGACAGATGCAGTTTTTTGTGGATGATCAGTTCGTCAAGGCATTCGACGTATCCCTGTTTTCCGTCGAGGAAGTAAGCATAGGTGCTGCTCAGAAGTCGACCATCGTAGTCACGTCGATCGAGTTTCGGGTCAGGCCCTGAAAAACGGCGACAGGCGTCCGTCCAGGCGCCGAAAGCCGTGCGCAAGGAGAGCGCTCAATCTCGTTCGGTCACTTCGCGAGAGATGGTGATCGGCGGCCGGTTCCGGAGCGTCTGATACACGACACAGTAACGCTCCGTAAGCTCGATTAGCTTATCGAGGGTTTCTTCCTCGGCATCCGTGTCGAGCTCGAATCGAAGACGGATGTCTCGAAAGCCGACCGGCGCCTCCCTGGATACGCCGAGCGTTCCTCTGAAATCGAGGTCCCCTTCGGCGTGAACCGTACCTTTGCGGACGTCTACGCCGATCGCGGTAGCGACGGCGTTTAGGGTGACGCCCGCACAGGCAGCGAGGGCTTCCAGCAGCATATCCCCGCTGCATACCTGCATCCCGGTACCACCCGTCGCCGGATGGAGGCCGGCCTCGACGAGCGCCTTTCCGGTTTCGATCTTGCAGGACACGTTCTCGCCGATGCGGCCCCTGGCCCGAAGCGTAACCACAGCGGCGTCCGGCTCCTGTCGATACTTCTCCTTCA
>CAZXHQ010000532.1:0-2885 GCA_964640145.1 uncultured Rhodothermales bacterium
CCGTACGCCTGGGCGTACTGGATCATGATGTCGTGCAACCTCATCGCGCCGCAGGTCTTCTGGTTCAAGCGGCTGCGCCGCAGCGTGCCGCTGATGTTCATCATATCGATCTTCGTCAATATTGGGATGTGGTTCGAGCGGTTCGTGATCACGGTGACGTCGCTGCACCGCGATTTCCTGCCCTCGAGCTGGGGCTACTTCACGCCGACGTGGGTCGACGTGCTGACCTTCGTCGGGTCGTTCGGGCTGTTTCTGACGCTGTTCCTGCTGTTCCTCCGGTACCTGCCCATGGTGGCCCTCGCCGAGGTCAAGGGCGTCGTGCCGGAAGCCGACCCGCATTTCTACAACGGACACCGGCACGGCCGCGACGTGCCGTACGTGCAGCCCGCCCAGGAGGCCGACCGCGACACGGAAGGCTGAGCCGTTGCGTAATAGGTGTACTAACTATGAACATGAACGAGGTGGCCGGATGAGAAATAGTGCGGATCAGGACGCGCGCCAGGTCGAGAACGAGACGTGCTGGACGACCGTCGCAGGGATCGGCGCGAAGCGGAATGCAGAGCTGTGCCATGTATCGACGGCCAAATGACATGAAGAAGCTGCTGAAGGAAATCAAAGCCTCGATGGGCATTTACGAGAGCGAGCCGATCTACGGTCTGCTGGCGGAATTCCCCGATCCCGGGGCCCTGCTGCAGGCTGCGGAAGGCGTACGCGCGGCCGGCTACCGGCATTTCGATACGCACAGCCCGTTTCCCATCCACGGGATGGACCGCGCCATGGGGCTCGGGAATTCGAAGGTGGGGTTCTTCACGCTAGGCGGGGGCGTTACGGGCTTCGCGCTCGCCTACTGGCTGCAGTGGTGGACGGCCGGCGTCGACTATCCGATCAACATCAGCGGGAAGCCGTTCTTTGCCGTCGAGCCGTCGATTCCCATCATGTTCGAGCTGACGGTGCTGTTTTCGGCCTTCGGAGCCGTCATGGGGATGCTGGCACTCAACGGGCTCCCCCGCCCGCACAACCCGCTGTTCTACTCGCGGAACTTTGCCCGCGTTACCGATGATGCGTTCTTCCTGCACGTGGCGGCGAGCGACGCCCGTTTCAGCCGTGCCGCCACCGAGCAGCTCCTGAAAGACCTCGGCGGATACAACATCGAGCTGATTACTGAATAAACGATTACAGGTTGAAGGTTGAAGGTTGAAGGTTGTTTGAAGGTTGGGTTTGCGCGAACAACCTTCCACTTTCAAATAGACCTTCAACCTACACCCTTCGACCGTTGAAAAAATATGACCAAAGCGACCACGCTCATCATACTGGCAGCGCTTGCGCTGGCGTCGTGTCGGGGCACCGAGCAGAGGCACGCACCGGTCCACCTGAATCAGAATATGGATTTTCAGGAGCGCTACGACGCGCAGGAGGCCAACGCGTTCTTTGCGGACAATCGGTCTATGCGTATGCCCGTCCCGGGCACCGTCGCGCGCGGCATGCTTCGGGAAGACGTTCGCTTCTTCGAGGGCCGCAACGAGAACGGCAGCTACGTCGATGCCCTGCCCGTGCCGACGACCATGGCGCTGCTGGAGCGCGGTCAGGAACGCTACGGGATCTTCTGCACGCCCTGTCATGGAGGTGCAGGCGACGGCGAGGGCATCATCACCACAGGAGGATACGGGTACACCCCGGCGCCCACCTTCCACAGCGATCGTCTGCGCGAGGAGGTCGGCGACGGATACCTCTATGACGTCATAACCAGCGGGGTCCGTACCATGCCCGCCTACGGCTTCCAGATCCCGCCGGCCGACCGATGGGCCGTCGTGGCGTACGTGCGGGCGCTGCAGCGCAGCCAGTACGCCACGGAGGGCGACGTGCCTCCCAGCATCCGGACGCAGATCCGGCAGGGCGCGGGCCAGCCTGCGGCGACACCCGAGACGGATACGACGGACCAGGCGGCAGGAGATAACGAGTAGATCGATGGCGACTTTAAAGAAGAGCAGCATGGGCCGGCGCCTGCTGGATCCGTTCGAGACGAGCGACGGCGGGCAGGCGGACGAGTATCGCTACCGTGGCGACTGGCGCGGATGGGGGGTCCCGCTGCTCCTCGGCGGCATCGGCCTCATCATCAGCATCGTGGGCTGGATCACCGATGCGCACCAGTTCTATTTCTCGTATCTGGTCGGATGGACCTTCTGCCTGACCCTGTCGCTGGGCGCCCTGTATTTCGTGCTGATCCAGCACCTGACGCGGGCCCGATGGAGCGAGGTGGTCCGGCGTCCGGCGGAGGCGCTGCTATGGGGCTTCCCCCTGCTCGCCCTGCTCGGCATTCCGATTCTGATCGGCATGCACGACCTGTATCACTGGACGCACGCCGACGTCGTGGCCGGCGACCCGGTCCTGCAGGGAAAAGCGCCCTACCTCAACGTCCCCTTCTTCCTGGTTCGATTCGCGCTTTATTTTTTGATCTGGAGCCTGATCGGCTACAAGCTCTACCGGCTCTCGCTCCTGCAGGATGCCACGGGCGATCCCTCGATCCCGGCGCGTCTTCGACGCGTGAGCGCGTGGGGGCTCGTGCTCACCGCCGTGACCACGGCGTTTGCGAGCTACGACCTGCTGATGTCGCTCGATCCGCACTGGTTCTCGACCATCTTCGGCGTCTACATTTTCGCCGGGGCGTTCATGTCGATCCACGCCTTCCTTGCGCTGGTGTCCATGGCGCTCCAGGGGGGAGGAAGCCTGCGCGGCATCGTCACCCGAGAACATTATCAGGATCTCGGCAAGCTCACCTTCGGCTTCGTGGTCTTCTGGGCCTATATCGCCTTCAGCCAGTATATGTTGATCTGGTACGGCAACATCCCCGAAGAGACGGCCTGGTATCGCCATCGTCTCGATCACGG
>CAZXHQ010000533.1:0-2885 GCA_964640145.1 uncultured Rhodothermales bacterium
ATCCACTACAACGGGCACCGGCGGGATGCGTCGTTCGTCGCCATCTTTTGTGCGTCGCTCCCCGAAAATCTGCTCGAAAGTGAATTGTTCGGGCACGAGAAGGGTGCGTTCACCGGCGCCGTCTCGGACAAACCGGGCCTTTTCGAGGAGGCCGACGGAGGTACGATCTTTCTCGACGAGGTGGGCGACCTCACGCCTCGCATCCAGACCGCCCTGCTTCGCGTGCTTCAGGAGGGCGAAATCAAGCGCGTAGGAGAGACGAAGACGCGGACGGTCGACGTTCGCATCGTGTCGGCGACGAACCGGCCGTTGAAGGGCCTGGTGAAGAACGGTGAGTTCCGAGAGGATCTGTATTACCGCCTCAATACGATTTCCGTGACCATGCCGCCGCTACGGCGGCGCCGGCCGGACATCCCCATCCTGGCACATCATTTTCTGGATAAGTTCGCGCGCAAGAGGGAAATTAAGGGCTTCGCCGACGACGCGCTCGACGCCCTGCAATCGTACTCGTGGCCCGGCAACGTGCGCGAGCTGGAGAACACCATCGAGCGCGCCGTCGTGCTCGCGCGCACCGAGCTGATCGGAAGAGAAGACCTTCGCCTCCCCGACGACGAGCGCAAGCAGCTCTTCGAGCCGGGCATCTCGCTCAAGCAGGCCGAGCGGCTCGTGGTGGAGCGGACGCTGGAAGACTGCGACGGCAACATCTCCGAAACGGCGCGGACGCTGGACGTCTCACGCCGGTGGCTCCACTACCGTCTAAAGGAATGGGAGGAGGATAGCTGAATGCGTGTCGATTATCGATATTAATGGGACATCCCGGGTTCATAGACGACATCCGGCCGTTCGCCGAGCTCGCGCAGAACGCGACCACGGTGGTGTACAAGGCCCACCAGACGTCGCTCCAGCGGTTCGTCCTGCTTAAACGACTGCAGCTCGAATACAGCCATGACGACGATCTGGCCGCTCGCTTCCAGGAGGAAGCGCGCATCGCGGCGCGGGTCCAGCATCCGAACGTCGTCTCGATCTACTCGTTCGGGCGGAACGAGGAAGGGGCCTACATCGTGGCTGAATTCGTGGAAGGGCTGGATCTGGGCGACCTCATCGAGCGGTCGAAGATTCCGCCGGACGTGGCGCTCTTCATTCTGCATGAGGCGGCCGTCGGGCTGAAGGCGGCACACGACAAGGACGTCTTGCACCGGGACCTCAAGCCGTCGAACATCCTCATCTCACACGGCGGCGACGTCAAGCTGTCCGACTTCGGCCTCGCCTCGGTGTCGGGCTCGACAGACGGATCTCCGTCGGAAATTCGCGGGACGCTGGCCTACCTCGCACCGGAACAGATTCTCGAAAGTGAGGTCGATGCGCGGTCCGACCTGTTCTCGCTCGGCGCGACGTTTTTCGAAATGCTGACGGGTCGCCGCGCCTTTCCCGGCACCGGTCCGCAGGAGATATTCGACGCGATTCTCAGCCGGGATCCACTTCCGTACGTGAAGGCGACGGCGGGCGTCGACGACCGGATCGAGGCGATCTGCTCGCGCCTCCTGGCCCGCGACCCGGCAGATCGGTATGCCGATGCCGATGCCCTGATCGACGCCGTGCGGGCCTGCCGCCGTCGGCGAACCGGCCGTGTGGATGCCGCAGCGCTGAGCGCGTTCCTCAATGATCCCGATGCTTTTCAGGTGTCGAGCACGGCCCGCGAGCGAGAACCGGACGTGCGGGTCGTCTCCGGCCCCGCCGACGGTCGGCGGGCGGACCGGACGGCCGCCCGCGTGCGCCGCGCGGCCTTCGCGACGGCCGCCGCACTGCTTCTTGTTGCCGCCATCGTGTACGCCGGCGTAACGGTCCTCGGACCGCCCGCGCCGGATCCGACACGGCTCGGGTCCTCCGTCGGGGCGGCGGACAGCATCGCGAGCGACACGCTGTCGATACGGCGGTCTCTCCTCGCCGGCGATACCGCGCTGACGGATTCGGCCGCCGAAGAGGAAGAGCCGGAACGGACCCTCGACAGTAGGTTGAGGGATGCGGGCCCACCCGCACCCGCCGACGCGCTCGGCGAGCCGGCGGCGATGCCGCCCTCCGCGCCGGGCTACGTCAGCATCACTATGGATACGGCGGCCGTGGTATATGCCGGTTCGGACTCGATGGGCTACGCGCGACCGCACGAGCCGCTCGTTTTTATGCTGGCGCCGGGCGAACACGACATCACCACGAGGAATCCAACCTTCCCTCTGCAGAAGCGCACCGTGCGGGTGCAGGCAGACGATACGACGCACGTGCACGTCTCACTGTGGGCGACCGTCGGGCGGCTGCACTTGAACGTGTCGCCCTGGGCGTACGTGTATATAGACGGCCGCTACCGGGGGCAGACGCCCATACGTCCATGGATCGTATTGCTGCCGGGCGTCCGCGAGCTGAGGCTGGCTCATCCGGTGCTGGGCGAACACAGGACGACCATCACCATCCCCCGGGGCGAGGTCGTCACGAGGGACTTCATCCTGACGGAGTTGAACTGATGCGGCACGTCCATGCTGTACGGGTATGCCGCTCGCGATCGATCACGGGTGGTTCTATGAGCCGGGCCGCCGCATATGCCTCTCGCACTGGAGTTGCGGCACTATGAGTATTTCCGTACGCAGACGCCGATGCGCGATCCCGGTCCTTCTTGCTATCCTGACGGCACTGCCGCTTTACGGGCAGGAGTGGCGCGAGGCAGCGCCGCTGCCGTTCCCGCGGTACGACGTGGCTGCGGTCGAGCTGGACGGTCGGATCTATGCGATCGGCGGTCGAGATAGCGACCGCGTTCTGCGGGCGGTCCATCGATACGAACCCGGCCGCGATCGGTGGACCGAGATCGCGGCGATGAATGAGGCGCGCTCCGAGGCGGC
>CAZXHQ010000534.1:0-2879 GCA_964640145.1 uncultured Rhodothermales bacterium
CGGATTGATGGCAACCCAGGTGCGTGAAGACGACGAGCGGATCGACGTGGTCCTGCGATTGCCACACGCCCGCCGCAGTAAGATCGCCGAGCTGAAGGCAATCAACTTCAGAGGCCGAAGCGCAGGTTCGCCGCCGTGGAGGCAGCGGACGGCGCGGAAAGCATCGAGCCCGCCGCCAGTCCTAACGCAGCGCTGAGACTGCGGTGTACGAACGCCCGGCGATCTTCGTTTATCTCCTGTTCTTCAGGATGTTCGGGCATGTCGAATTGGTCGACGTTATCGGGTACCTGGTGCCTCGTGACGTAAGTCAGCGCGCATGCAGACGCCGCTGGTTCCCGACCCGCGCCGCTGCAGCTCGTCCCCGTAGCGCTGCTATGACTCGTCGCTGCGCATGGCGGTACGGGCACGACGATTTCGGCGGCATACGCGGCCTTGCATCACGAGGCGCTATTATATATATATCGTATCGGCGGCCCGGAAACGCAATTTTTCGGGTCGAAATCCTGCATAGTTTCACGTAGTCCCCGCGCTGACGAGCTCGAGCAGGCGATTGACCTCGCGCCCGGCGTTCCCGTCCACGACGGGCGCCTCATTACGACGAACCGCCCGCACAAACTGCTCGATCAACGGCTGGTGCAGATTTGCCGGAGGCGGGTGCCGTTCCACGCGGCTCTGACCGTTGCGGCGAATGCGGAGGGTTCCCTCGTTGAGAACGGGGACGTGAATGGACCCGGACGTACCGAATACATCCAGCGTATCCTGGGGCTCGCTGGGTCCGTGCGACACCGTGAGCACGGCGATGGGGCCCCGGTCGAATCGAATCGCAGCTACGGCCGTGTCTTCGACGTCGCGCTCGAAAACGACGCGATCCACCCGGCCGGTGATGCCGGCAGCCGTACCAAACAGGTTCAGAAGCACTTCGATCCGGTGGCAACCGAAGTCGTAGAGCGGTCCGCCGCCCGCCTTCCCTTCATCGAGAAGCCATGCCCGCGGATGATCGGGATCCGGATCGAACTGCTCGAAGGCGTTGATCTGGGCCACCACCGGCGCGCCGACGGATCCGTCGGCCAGGAGCGCTTTGATCCGGTCGATCACGGGATAGAGATGCCGGTAATAGGAGACGCCGAGCTTCACGCCCGCCTCCTCGGCGGCCGAGATCATGCGCTCGCACTCCTCCACCGTACGCGCCATCGGCTTTTCGCAGAGCACGTGCTTGCCGGCCGCTGCCGCCGCGACCGTCATCTCCGCATGGAGGTGGACGGGGGTTGCGACATACACGGCATCGACGTCGTCGTCGGAGACCAGATCGCGCCAGTCTTGATAGGTACGGTCTACGTGGAACGCTTCCGCGAACGCCGAAAGCTCGTCCGAACGGCGGCGGCTGGCCGCGACGAGCGTCGAATAGGGGGCGTCCGCAAGGGCGGCCGCCACGCGCTTGCGGGCGATGTCGCCCGCTCCGATGAGTCCCCACGATACGTCGTCCATGGTCACATCGCCTTCACCTGCGCCCACGCATCCGGGTCGACCGGAATCCCTTGTTCGAGGTTCTCCCGCCGGCGCGCGAGCGTGCCTTCGCCGGGACAGTAGACCGACGTGTCGGCGTCCGTCGTCGCGGCCCCGTGCACGAATTCGACGATGTCATCCACCACGTGTACGGCACGCTCGGGCATCGCGTCCACCGCGAGAAACACCTGCGAGAGATCCGCCTCCTGTATGGGATCCGGCGTGATGTGACACGTCGCGCGGCCGCCCGAGAGGACCGCGGCGATCGCATCGAGCATGATGGCCAGTCCGGAGCCTTTCCAGAGTCCGACAGGAAGCGGTCGCTCCGAGGCCTCGATCGCGGCAGGATCCCGGGTGAGCCTTCCGCTCACGTCATAACCGCCGTCGGCGGGAAGCGGCCGTCCGCTCTTTCGATAGGAAGCGAGCGTGCCGTAGGAAAACTGCGAAAGGGCCATATCCAGAACCAGCGGCCCCTCCTCGCGCGGCACCGCCACGACCAGCGGGTTGTTGCCGACACGGCAGTCGCTCGCCCCCCAGGGCGGAAGGTTCGGCATGGTGTTCGTCCAGCAGACGCCGACCACGCCGGCATCGACGGCCTGCCATCCATAGGCCCCGCCGCGCATCCAGTGATTGGTGTTCGCCAGGGCGACGGCGCCCATGCCGTGCGTCCGGGACAGCTCGACCGCCCTCTCCATCGCGGCGTAGGCGTTCAGATTACCCGGGCCGCGTCGCCCGTTCCAGCGCTCCCATGCGCCGAACGAGCCCACGTGCTCCGGTTCGGCCTCTGCGTCCACGATTCCTTCGCGGATCTGTCGAACGAAGCGGGGAAACCTGCTCAGTCCGTGCGAGTGGATCCCGTCGCGATCGGTTTCTGCGAAGAGGCGCGCCGAAAGGTTCGCTCTTTCCTCTTCAAACCCAAGCTTTCGCAGGACGCGTGCCAGCTCGCTTTGCAGCTCTTCAAACGGGACGCGATCCATCAACTCGGGTCGACCTACAGGTAGCGCTGAATGGCGGTTTCGAACTGCTCTTTTTCCAGATGTCCGAAGGGACCGTACAGGTTTACGTCTCGATCGATGAAATAGGTAGTCGGCACGTTGGCCACACCGTATCCGGCCGCCGAGGAGACGCGGCCGTCGTCGACCAGGATGCGGTACGGGACGTCGAGCTCGTCCTTGAACGCGCGGATCTGGTCGAGACTGTCGGCCTGCACCGCCACCGCCACGATCTCCAGCCCGTCGTGGCGAAACTCTTCGTACAGCTCACCGAGAACGGGCGCCTCCGATTGACAGACCGGGCACCACGGCGCAAAGAACGTCAGAATGACGACGCTGCCTTGCGTCTGCGAGAGCTTGAAGACGTTCCCGTCCAGGTCCGTC
>CAZXHQ010000535.1:0-2866 GCA_964640145.1 uncultured Rhodothermales bacterium
AGCTTCGAGCTGATGGCACCGCTGGCCGACTATGTCGCCTTGAACATCTCCTGCCCCAATACGCGCGAAGGGAAGACGTTCGAAGATCCAAAGGCCCTGGAGGCACTCCTCCGGGCCGTGATGACCCAGCGGAGGGAGTCAGCGCCGCGTGTTCCGGTCCTCCTCAAGCTGTCGCCTTCTCTCTCCGACCGCGTGATGTTCGACAGCGCCGTCGAGGCCGCCGTCGAGCTCGGGCGGAAATACGGCATCGCCGGGTATATCGCCACGAACACGGCGGCCGACCGCGACGGGGTCCTGACCTGTGAGGAGCGCCTGGAGGAGATCGGCCCGGGCGGGCTCAGCGGACGGCCGCTTGAGGCCCGAGCCACGCACCTCGTCCGTTATCTGCACGCCCGAACGGAAGGATCCGTGCCCATTATCGGCGTCGGCGGCATCTTCACGGCAGAGGACGCCTATCGAAAGATACGTGCAGGCGCATCTCTCGTACAGCTCTACACCGGCCTCGTCTACCGCGGCCCGAGCCTCGTGCGAGAGATCAAGAAAGGCCTCATCGCACTGATCGAGCGGGACGGCTTCGCCTCCATCGGTGACGCCGTCGGAGCCGATGCGATCGATCACGCGTCAAGGTGAGCCGTTCGCGGGACGCCGTCGTTCCGGATACGAGCCTGGCGGTAGCGCCTCGAGCGGACGCTCTGCGCCGCTCCGCGCAGGAACTCTGCGTGTCGCGCCCTGCGGCGTGCCGGACGCTCTGCGCCGCTCCGCGCAGGCAGGAACCCGCCAGCGACGCCGATCTGACGGGCCGGACTGAGGTACTGATGACGCCCGCCCGAACATTGCCTTTCGCGCCCGCACCCAATAGATTCCACGTGGCGCTCAATTGATAGCTAACCCGACCGTTCGCGCCGTCGCCACATGGCCGCACTCGTAACATTCGATACCATCCCCGAGCTTTTTTACGGCCTCGTCGACCACTTCCGCGGGTCGGATCGAGTCGCGCTGGGCTATAAGGATCGCGAGACGAAAACCTGGGAGGGCATCTCGTGGACGGAGTTCGAGGAGCTCGTACAGGACGTCGCCGGCTACCTGCACAGCAAGGGCGTCCGGAAGGGTGACCGCGTCGCAATCCTCTCGGAGAACCGTCCGGAATGGGCGATCACGGACCTGGGGACCCAGATTCTCGGAGCCGTCAACGTCTCGCTCTATACGTCGCTGCCGGCCGATCAGGTGCGGTACATTCTGAAGGATTCCGGATCGGTGGTCTTCATCGTGTCGACGGGCCTCCAGCAGCGAAAGGCGGAAGACGTCTTCGACGACTGTCCGGATCTGAAGCAGATCGTGACGATGAGCGACATCGAGGAGGGGTCCGACCACATCCTCGGTTGGGACCGAGCCCTCCGCCTCGGCCGGGTCCACTGGAAGGAGCATCGCGAGGAGCTCGAGGGGATGAAGGAAGACGTCGGGCCCGACGACCTTTCCGCTCTCATTTACACGAGCGGCACGACCGGGGAGCCGAAGGGCGTCATGCTCACCCACCGCAACTTCTGCTCGAACGCCAGGGCGGCGCTCGATCTGGTCCCGTTCGGCCCCGGCGACCACCACCTCTCCTTTCTGCCCCTCTGCCACTCCTTCGAGCGGACGGCCGGCTACACGGGCGTGCTGGCATGCGGCGCCCGGATCACCTACGCGGAGAGCATCGACGCAGTAAGCAGGAATCTCACGGAGGTCTCGCCGACCGTCATGATCTCCGTGCCGCGCCTCTTCGAGCGGATCTACAACCTCATCGTGAAGTCGGTCGAGGAAGGCTCGGGGGCGAAGCGCAAGGTCTTCAACTGGGCCGTCGCCACCGGCCGGAAGGTGGCCGCACGTCGGACCGAGGGAAGGAGCCCAGGGCCCGTGCTCGGCCCCCAGCAGGCGCTCGCCCACCGCCTCGTCTTCGCCAAGCTGCATGAAAAACTCGGCGGCAATCTCCGGTTCGCCGTCTCGGGCGGCGCGGCGCTGCCGAGGAAAATCGGCGAGTTTTTTCAGGCCGCCGGCGTTACCATCATCGAAGGGTACGGGCTGACGGAGACCGCTCCCGTACTGACCATCAACCCGGTCGATCGGCCCCGCTACGGGACGGTCGGACACGTCATGCCCGGCATCACCATAGGCATCCAGCGGCTCGACGACGGGCGAATCATCGGACAGATCTCGGGGGAGCAGTATCCGTCGAGCCTCACGACCGAGGAAGGCGAGATCGTGGTGAAGGGCCCCAACGTCATGAAGGGATACTGGAACGACCCGGCCCTCACCGCCGAGGTGATCGACCCCGACGGATGGTATCACACCGGAGATGTAGGACGGTTCGACGACGGCTACCTCATGATCACCGACCGCATCAAGCACATGATCGTGTCGGCCGGCGGAAAGAACGTCTACCCCGGCCCCATCGAGGACCAGTTCAAGACGGTACCTTGGATCGACCAGATCGTCGTGGTCGGAGAGGGACGCGAGTTCCTGGCCGCCCTGGTCGTTCCCGACTACGAAGCGCTCCGTGTTCACGCCGCCGATCGCGGGCTGGAAGTCGAAGAAGATGCGTCTCTGCTCGAGCAGGAGATGATTCTCCAGGTCTTCGATCAGCAGTTCAAAAACTACTCGCGCGGCACGGCCTCGCACGAGAAGATCCGCGCCTTCCGCCTCATCCGCGAGCCCTTCACGATCGAGAACGGCCTGCTCACGCCGACGCTGAAGCCGCGGCGTTCGAAGATCGAAGCGCGCTACGCGGATCTGATCGACGAGATCTACGAGGATTTTGGGAGGAGATAACGGTTGAAGGTTGAAGGTTGAAGGTTGAAGGTTGAAGGTTGAAGGTTGAAGGTTGAAGGTT
>CAZXHQ010000536.1:0-2853 GCA_964640145.1 uncultured Rhodothermales bacterium
CGACGAGGATGTACCACGCGTAGAGCGGCATCAGGTTGATGCGCATGCCGGGCGGGCGGACCTTCAGCACGCCGACGATGAGCTCGACGGCGGCGGCGATGGAGGCGATCTCGATAAACGTCAGGCCCAGGAGCCATATGTCGGCCCCGACGCCCGGCTGGTAGTCGGTCGTCAGGGGCGGATACATGAACCATCCACCCGCGGGTGCCGCATTGAAGAAGATCGACGCGCAAACGAAGATGCCGCCAAGCAGGAAGCACCAGTAGCCGTAGGCCGACAGGCGTGGGAAGGGTAGGTCTCGCGCGCCCGTCATCTCCGGCAGGATGAAGATGGAAAAGGCTTCGAAGATCGGGACGGCGAAGAGAAACATCATCACCGTACCGTGCAGGCTGAAGACCTGGTTGTACAGCTCGGCGGAGAGAAAATCGTTCTCGGGCACCGCGAGCTGCGTCCGCATGAGCAGCGCGAGGATACCGGCGAAGAGGAAGAAGAAGAAGGACGTCAGCGTGTACCACATGCCGACCTCCGAGTTGTTGACGGCCGACCAGTAGCGCCAGCCCTGCGGCGTCTTCCATGCTTGCGAGAGCCGGTCTGCCTGCGCCTTCTGCACAGCAAGCGGCGGCGCCTCTTCGAGGGGGCCCACGTCTTCCGGACGTTCTTCGAATGGTTGGTCCTTCTCGTTCATTCCAGTCCGTCCAGGTAAGCTGCCACGGCCTGGAGATCCTCCTCGGGAAGCATGCCGAATGCAGGCATGTGGACGCCCGGCTTTATCTCGTCCGTTCGGGCGATCCAGCGCAGGAACGCCGCCTGGTCGTTGGGAAGAATCCCGCCGCCGAGACTCACGCGGCTCCCCGCGTGCGTGAGGTCCGGTCCGACGACGCCGTTCGCCGTCGTACCCCGCACCGCGTGACACGCGCCGCAGCCGTTTGCGATGAAGAGCTCTTCGCCGCGCGAGGCCAGCGCACCGACCGGCTCGGAGGCGGGCCGGGCCTGCTCATCCAGCCACCGATCGAAGGCGTCGCGTTCCATCACCACGGCATAGAAGGCCATCAAGGCATGGGAGTCGCCGCAGTACTCGGCGCATACGCCCCGAAACGTACCCGTTCGGGTCGGTTCCAGCGTCAAGCGGTTCATGCGGCCGGGAATCATGTCCACCTTACCTCCTATCGACGGAATCCAGAAGGAATGGATGACGTCCGGGCTTTGGAGATAGAACTGGACCTTCTCACCGACGGGCAGCCGCACCTCATTGGCCAGCTCCACCTCTTCGCCCCCGGGCGTGACGTAGCGCACCCGCCACCACCACTGCTCGCCGGACACGTAGATCTGCACGCTGCCCTCCGGCGCCGGATCGAGCAGGCCGGGCATCATGGACAATGCAGCGGTTAAGTACGCCGCGAGAACCAGCGTCGGCACGACGGCCCCACCGCCGATGATGAGAATCGCCGCCCGCCGGCGGTCGTGTTCTTCGGTGCGCACGCGAATGGCATAGATGCCGAGACCGACCACGATCAGCCAGATAACGACCGCTCCCGCAACCAGCCACCGGAAAAGGCCCGCGATCTGCTCGGCGCCTCTACCGGCCGTGTCGAGCATCGACTGGGGACCTTCGCAGCCCGCAAACAGCGAGGCGGCGAGACAGAGCAGGGAAACGACGAGCGCAGGATGAGCTCTCGTGAAGCGTCGCCTGCCGGCGAAGTGAGCCCACGACCATCTCGCCGACCGTTCGGAATGCGGATACATTCGGGGAAAAGGGCAGGCTCGGCTTGTGCGCGGACAGGGCTCGGGTACTGAACGCGAGCGCGTGAAAACGTGTCAACCGTTCACGCACGTTAAAAACGTCCGGGATGACATGCATCCGCGCATGGCCTCAAAGCACGCACCGTGACGTAAACGTTCCAAAGCGCTCCGGCCCGAGACGCACATCGACGTTACTCGTCCGCGTCGACGCTGCGCCGACCCGTACGTCGACTCTCCTCTCTACCTTCCGTCGGCCCGCGATATCTGCGCCCATCTCGGTCCGCTCCTCGTTGCGGGCTCACTCTCGCGTCGCGGTCGCCCCGGGAGCGAACGTCCTGGTCGCCCCGGGAGCGCGCGTCGCGGTCGCCCCGGGAGCGCACGTCCTCATCGCCCCGGGAGCGCACGTCCTCATCGCCCCGGGAGCGCGCGCCGTTGTCGTGCCGCGAGTCTCCGCCGGAGCGCGAGAGACCGTCTCCCCGGGGTCGCGCTTCGCCCTCCGGTCTGCGATAGCGCCTCTCGCCGGAGGGCCGCCGCGGCACGACGCGGTCGCTGTACGGGCGAACCCGAGCCATCGAGCGTCCCGTCATCGCGGCATATCGGCGGGCCTGTCGGGGCGAGAGCCTCCGCTCGATCAGGCGGTCGGCATCGTACCAGAACCGGCGCTGCGCTCGGTTCATATTCCGGTAATCCCGCCGCGGAAAGGGATACACGTAGCGATGGTTCCTGGAACGGGTCCGGTCCAACAGACGATAGGTTCGCTCACGCAGCATACGCTCGAGATACCGAGCCTGACGGCGGTCCAGGCGCACACGGCGGTCGACCTGTACGACGTAGCGCCCCGCGTCGCGGTCGACCCGGTATTGATGCGCATCGGCACTGCGTGTGCGGATGATGTCGTCGACGGCATACGGCGAACAGCCGGAGAACACGACGACGAAGACGAGACCTAGAATGAGAGGGACGTTTCGATGGACGAATACCTGCATGGCCGGACCTTCCACTACGTACGAAGGATGTGCACCCGTCACATCTGCAAGTAAGGTGCCATCCTCGTGGATGGTTCACCGTCCCCGCCCCGAAGGTCTCGGCAGTCGCCTGTGGATAGAATGATGA
>CAZXHQ010000537.1:0-2845 GCA_964640145.1 uncultured Rhodothermales bacterium
CCAGTGTCGTCGGTAGTTCGCCCGGAAGACCGTGTCGGAAGACGGGCGGAAGCTGATGCCGGGCACGACGGCGTAGAGCTGATCGAAAATGTTCTCTCCGGTCGATGCGAAAGTGCCGACGTTGAAGTCGGCCGCCTCCAGACGAAGCACGGCATTGAGCACGGCGTCGTCATACATAGGGATACGCGGATGCCAGACCGGGAGGACTACATCGAGATGTGCGCCCCACTGGCGCTCTCCAAACAGCTCCTCGAGATCATCCTGGACGTCGATCCGCGCCAGCGCAATCTCGCCGCGCAGATCGGCCGCGAACACGGCCGCTTCGAAGTCGAGCGCCAGCAGTGTCAGCCGCCGTGCCTCGTCGATGCGCTCCCCCTCGGCACGGAAAGTATTGTAGTAGCCTGTGTAGAACGACGCCCCGATTTCTGCCAGGCCTCGATGCAAAACGGCGAAGCGGCCGGTCAGCGCCGGCGAGCCGTTGTTGTCCTCTTCGAAGAGCTGTTCGTGCCGTCCGGAGGGCAGGTGCGTCCGGCCGACGCTGTTGACGACGACACCGTCACCCAGCCCGTTGGTCACGTACAGGTCGTAGGTCAGCGCGCGCGGCCCTCGAAACCACCTGCCATGGATCCCGAAGCCGATCTCCGAGAGCGTCGAAGGGATGATCTCGGTCGAGACGATGGGGCGCTCCACGAATTCCCAGAGCGGGGCGTCGTGGTTCTGATTGAACGAACCGATGGGAGGAAGGAGGATGCCGCCGCGTAGGACGAATGCCGGGTCAATCTGCACGTCGATGAGTGCCGTCTCGAGCGCGATTTCTTCGGTTCCGTGTTCGAATTCGAGCTCGGAGATGAGCCGGACGCGGGGGCTGATCGACGAAAACAGGAAGATGTTGAACCGTCGAAGCTCCATCGAGAAGCCGTCGCTGATGCCGTCCTCGACGAAGTAATTCGTGTTGCCCTCGACATACCCGCCGATGGCCGTCCTGGCCGCCGATCCGATAAAGGGACGCGCGTAGAGCGCGTCCTGGACCGCTGTGGTGTCCTGGGCACGGAGTGGCGAAGCCGCCAGGACCGTCGCGAGCGTCAGAAGGAGGCCTTTGGAGGCGAGACCGTTCATAGGTGGATGTAAATATGCTCGGAGTCCGTCGTTACCCGGTAGCGGTGCAGCGGCCGCTCGGCCGGCCCGCGCAGGACCTCGCCCGTCAGACGATACTCGCTCCCGTGGCATGGACAGGCCAGCCGATCGCCGGCCGGCTCGACCTGACAGCCCTGATGCGTGCAGCGCGTCAGCACCGCTACGTACGTGCCGTCCGCGAGCCGACGCAGGTACACGGCCTGAGGGAGCTCAGCCTCCGAGATCAGCGCATGGGGGCTGTCGCCGACGTCGACCTGCTTGACGATGAGCCGATCGTCGTCCCGCGTGGACGAGACGTACCGGAGCCCCGAGCAGCCGGCCACGAGTCCCGACATACCAGCACACACCAGACCGGCGGCGACGCGTTCGAGGGATCGTATGAAGTCTCGGCGTTCCATCAGAGCGACTTGAGGAAGCGGATGACCTGTTCTTTCTCCTCCGCGGGCAGCGCGCGGAAGGCCGACCGGCTTGCCGCTGCTTCCCCGCCGTGGTATTCGATCGCATCATGCAGCGACCGCGCTCGTCCGTCGTGGAGGTAGAAGGGAGTTCCACCCTGGAAGCTTTCCGACAGGCCGATGCCCCAGAGCGGCGGTGTGCGCCATTCCGACGTCAAGGCTCGTCCTTCGGTGTAGCCGTCATCCAGCTCCGGGCCCATGTCGTGCAGGAGGAGATCCGTGTAAGGGTGGAACGTGACGTCGTTGAGAGCGGCGATTTCCGATCTGCCCGTGCGCAGCGTCGGCGTGTGGCACGCCACGCATCCGACTTCCTCGAATAGCCGCTCGCCGGCCACAACGTCCGGATCATCGACCTCGCGGCGGGGCGGGGGGCGAAGGGTCCGGAGGTAGAAGACGACGTTGTCCACGGCACTTGACGCGACTTCCGGATCGGGCGCATTGTCGGTCGCGAAGCCGCCGACGGTCGGGTTGAAGAGATCCTGCGGAACGAGGTCCGACGTCAAGCCCATGTCGAGCGAATAGGCGGAGACCGTCTGATGGAGAAGATTAATAGATACAGCTTTCTTACCGAACCGTCCGATGAACCTGCCGTCGATCGGAACGAGGCGCCCCCGCGTGGCCGCATCACCCGAGGTGAGCGCCTCCAGCGATGCGATGTCGGCGATGAAGTCGGTCGAGTCGATCAGCTGCACGCGGCCGGAAATGCCGTCGCCGTCGGCGTCGTCAGGATCGGCGAGCGCGAGCAGCGTGGCATCGTCGACGGCCTCAAGAAGCCCGAGGCCCGTCACGCTCGGCGCAGTGAGCTCCGTGACGCCCGTGGCCTCGGCGGGCACCACCTCCACCTCATAGCCCGGCATGGCGCGGTTCTGGATCTGGGGCCCGCCGTGCGTGGGCATCGGATCGAACGAGTCGCCCACTAACCGGCCGAAGCGCGTCAGATTGAAGACAAGATGTCCGTCCCCGTCGCCGGGATGGCACGTCGCGCATGAGTGCGCGACAAAAACGGGACCGAGGCCCTCGTCGACGGAGAAGACGCGATTGAATTCCTCGTCGCCTCGGAAGAAGGCCGCCCGCTGGGCGGTCGAGAGGCCGTCGATCGGGCCGTCGAGCAGCTCTTCCTCCGGCGGCGCGGACGGCAACAGCTCACATCCCGCCATGAATACGACGAGCAGGAGCCAGGAGCCAGGATGCTTCGGTTCCAGATAAGGCATAGGGATATAATTTATTCTAATCCTGAACTTAGCTAAGCCTAAAAC
>CAZXHQ010000538.1:0-2839 GCA_964640145.1 uncultured Rhodothermales bacterium
ACTTCGTGACGGAGCGAGGCATCGATTTCTACGTCCGCCTTTCCGACGGGGAGATATCGGTGACGTATCCGAAAGACTCCCCCGAGCGGAACCCCGTTCACGCTCGCGTTCAGGTGCGCGAACCGGTCGTGCGGACGACGAGTCCCGGCCTCTACAGCATGCTGTCCGTCCCGATCGAGCTGAACGATCCAACTCCGGCAAGTCTATTCAATGACGACTTCGGACCGGATGACCGGACCCGATGGCGCCTTTTGCGATGGGAGCCCGCGAGCGAAAGGTACGAGGAGCATCCAGACATAGAGGCCGCCTTCCAGCCGGGCACGGCGTTCTGGCTCATCAACCGGTTCGGGCAGTCCTTCGACGTAGAGAATGCGATGTCGGTGGACGCCTCGCAGCCTTTTCAAATAGTGTTGGAGCCGGGGTGGAATCAGATCGGCAATCCCTTTGCGTTTCCAGTTGCCTGGAACAGTGTGATCGGTCGAGAAGACGTCGACGGTCCCCGGTCCTATAACCCGGCGCAAAATGACTTCGAGGCGTGCTGCGCGGCTATTCTCGAGCCGTGGCAGGGGTATTTCGTCCTGAACGACGCGGAAGAGCCCGTAACGATCCGCATCCCTCCTGTAGAATCGGGAGCGGCCCCTCCGAATGCGGGCACGTCTCACCGTGCAGCCGACTATGCGCTCCAATTGATGGCCGCGCTGGATGGCCACACTTCGAAGGATGTCCACAATTACGTCGGGTTTTCAAAGCATGCATCCGAAGGTGTGGACGCCATGGATCACCGGGAAGCGCCGAGAATCGGCGACCACGTACGCCTCAGTATTGTCGAATCCGGCCGACGAATGGCCACGAGCTTCAAACCCGCCGACGGGGCGGGTCGGCGGTGGGACGTCGAGGTCGCCGCCGGTGCGGATGACGGGCTTCTATCGGCTTCGAGGCGCGTCCGGATTACCATTCAGGAGCACGGAATTCGTCCTGACGATTTCGGACTCTACGTGTTCGACGTCGACCGGGCCCGGATGGTCGATGTGACGCGGCAGACCTTCGAGGTCGCACTCGACCCGCACCTGCCGCGGCGGCGCCTCCGCGTGATCCTCGGTCCGGAAGCTTTTGTGGAGGGCATTGCCGACGACCTTGCCCCGCCGGCAACGGAATTCGCTCTCGAGCAGAACTATCCGAATCCGTTCAATGCGGAGACGGTCATTCGCTTCCAATTACCTGCTCGTCAGCACGCGGCTTTGGAGATCTACGACGCGCTGGGGCGGCGCGTGCGTACGCTCGTCGATTCGATTCAGGAGCCGGGCCGGCATGAATACCGCTGGGACGGTCTGGACGACGCTCGACGACGTGTCGCGAGCGGCGTTTACGTCGGTCGCCTGCGGTCCGGGCCGTCCATTGGAGCGATTCATATGCTGCTCATGCACTGACCCACACCCTGATGCCACCTGGCTGTAGCTCGTTCGGTCCTATGAATTTGCAGAGACCCCCTCAATCCACGACGCGCGCGGGCAGACCCGTCACGACGTCCGTGTGCAGACGAGACCGTCCGGGCAAACCAGTCACGACGCGCGGGGACGGACGAGACATGTTCGCCATGACCGCGGCGTCCCTGGCGGCTGCTTTCCTCCTCGTCCTCGGCAGGCCTGCCGGCGCGCAGGACCTCAGTGCAACCCTCGGTAGGGTAGGCACGGAATATGCCACATCGTATGCGGAGCCGCTGACCGATGCCGTCGGGGCAAATCTCAATACGGGGCTCTTTCATACGGCGCGCATCGGCGACGGACGATGGGGTCTCGACCTCTACGTTGGACTCAAGGCGTTTGGTGCGATGGTCCCTGAATCGAGGAAGGCTTTCAGCTTGACGCTTGCAGACAGCGCCGATCTACCGATTTCCATCGGCTCCGAAACGGTCACCGTCAGGGTACCCGGCACCGTCACGCTGACCGACGCTCCTACCATTTTCGGGGACACGACGGCGCCCCAGGGTTCTATGATCGTGGATCACGATACCACGATATCGTATCTCGGTATCGTGTTGCCGGCGGCATTCGACACGAGCGTTGCGTATGAGACGATCGGCGGACTCGTCGACCTGCCGGTGTTTCCATCCGCCGTGCCGCAGATTGGGATAGGCTCTCTCCTCGGAACCGACGTCGTCATCCGGTGGCTACCGCAGATCGATGCGGCCGATTACGGCGGAATCGAATTGTTCGGCCTGGCCGTACGTCACAGCGTCAGCCAGTACATCCCCCTGCTCCCATTCGACGTAGCCGTACAGCTCGCCTGGCAGCGCGTCACGGCGGACGACGGCGACGAAAGCAACGTCCACCTGACCACGTTTGCGACCAACGTACAGCTCAGCAAACATTTTGGCGCCTTAACGCTCTACGGTGGCCTGCAGTCAGAGCGATCCGTCGTGGATATCCAGTATGCATCTGTCCTACTAGAGCAGGCAGATGGTTCGGCGGGGGACCCGATCCGCATCTCGCTCTCCACGACGGGGCGCAATACGTCGCGCGCCGTGGCAGGCTTCAGCCTGTACCTTGGCCCCGTGGTTTTCAATGCCGACGCGAACGTGGGCCGGGTAACCGTATTCTCGACAGGTCTCGGAGTCCTGTTCTAGCTACGTAACGTATGCGTGGCCCTTAAAATCACAATATAAGACATCACGCTATTCCACCAGGCCACGCCGACGGCCGGCTTCGACAAGGCGGGCGGCTACGAGACGCCGACGGCGCGGGCAAAATGAGCTAGCGCCAGGAAGACGCGTTACGTGCCATACCGGCCCTTACATCGCATAGCCGAGCCCCAATCCAGCCGTGACGCCGGTGAAGCTGCC
>CAZXHQ010000539.1:0-2838 GCA_964640145.1 uncultured Rhodothermales bacterium
TGAGGCGGTCGATGTGCTCGTATTGCCAGGCACAGGGACGAGACGTAACGGTGCTTGTCGAGGACTATGTCAAGCTCCTTCCCTCGCGGCAGATGGATTGGGCCGGTCGGGCTCATTTTTTCCGCGTAGCCGCGCGTGCCATGCGGCAGGTGAACACCGCCGCCTACCGCGCACGGAAGTTCGTACGCCGCCACCGCTTCCGCCTGTAGCGGACGATCTACGCGTATAGGTAGGTAGAATGAGTGATGCCCATTTCAGTAGATCCGACGGAGAGAAACCGGCCTCTTGCCTATGAACATACAGCCGCGAGGGGCCGATACATCCAGGCGTACTCACGAACGATCCTCTGTTTCGACATGCTGACCGATACGCCCTCCGAGACCTGTAAGGCCCTCTTAAGTAGTGCACAGAAAACGATGGTCATCGACGGCTGGGAAATGCTCGGATGGGCCGTCGTCCTACGTCGGGGCGATTCGAATATCTACGTGACGCCGGATACGCTCGAGAGAGCGCTTCAGAAACTTCGTGCCGATTGCTGACCCGGCACCTGGTTTCATCACGCCCACCACGAGGGGCGTCGGGCTTCGTCCGGCGTCCCTTTCCGGCTTGATGGAGCGGGTAAGAGAGCAGCCGACCATGCGGCGCCCGACCGCCCTCAGGCGCGGCAGGCACGCACCCATGTCCGTCGGTGCCTTATCGAATACCTCAGTATCTTCAGGAATTCGATAAAGGGACTTTGGAGACGTCCCCGCCGGGTACCCACGTATGGTCAGCTCGCCGGCGCCGACCTTCAGGCCGCGAAATCGCGCAGTCGTACCGGGCGGCGCCGCGAGCCCCAGCGGCCGCGCTCCGCTTCGAATTCGCCCGCGCAGGGCGTACCGCACGACGCGCAGCAGCCGGATGCGTCCAGGTTCCAGTTCGACAGCTCGTACCAGTCTCGGCCGATGAGCACGCCGCCGCAGCCGTGGCAGTACGTGCTCTGACCGGACTTGTCGTACGCATTCCCCGTGTACGCGTACCGCACGCCGTTCTCGAGGGCGATCGTCCGGGCCCGAACGAGCGTGGAGAGCGGCGTCGGGGACTTGTCGAGCATCTTGAAGTCCGGATGGAACGCCGTGAAATGCATCGGCACGTCCGGACCCAGCTCCTCGACCACCCACTGCGACATTTCGTTCATCTCGGCCTCCGAGTCGTTCTCTCCCGGTATCAGCAGCGTCGTGAGCTCCATCCACACGTCCGTCTCGTGATACACGTAGCGCAGCGTATCGAGCACGGGCGCGAGCTCCGAGAGCGTGATTTTCCGATAGAAATCCTCATTGAATGCCTTCAGATCGATATTCGCCGCGTCCATGTAGCGATAGAACTCCGCCCGAGGCTCGGGACACACGTATCCGGCCGTCACGGCCACCGTCCTCACGCCGCGCTCCCGGCAGGCGTGCGCCACGTCGATGGCATATTCGTGAAAGATGACCGGATCGTTGTAGGTGAAGGCCACGCTTCGGCATCCCAGCTGCTCCGCCGCTCGCGCGATGGTTTCGGGCGACGCCTCGTCGGCCAGCCTGTCCATCTCGCGCGACTTCGAGATATCCCAGTTCTGGCAGAAGCGGCAGCCCAGGTTGCATCCCGCCGTGCCGAAGGACAGCACGGGCGTGCCGGGCAGAAAATGATTGAGCGGCTTCTTTTCGATAGGGTCGATGCAGTAGCCGCTCGACCGGCCGTAGGTGGTAAGCACCACCGCTCCGCCCTCGTTGGCCCGGACGAAGCACATGCCGCGCTGGCCCTCCCGGATCTTGCACGCGCGCGGGCACAGGTCGCACTGTACGCGCCCGTCCCCCAGATCGTGCCAGTATGTCGTGGAAGTGGTGCTCACAGCAGCGGCCTCATCATGCGGAGGCGGCGGTGCGGCCGGCGAACGTCGAGTCGAAGTCCGAGGTCCGCGGCCATCCGGCGCGCCTCTTCGAATTCGTCGCTGCGCAGCCGGCGATTTATTTCGGTGTACTTCTCTTCGTCGACCTTCCCGGCGGGATAATACTGGTCCATCAGGTTCACGTAGGTGTTCGGCCCGAGCTCCTCGGCTATCCACTGGAGGATGGACTGCGTCTCGTCCAGCCCGCCCGGCATGACCAGGTGGCGCACGATCATCCCGCGCTTGGCCAGCCCTTCTTCGTCGGTCACGAGCTCTCCGACCTGACGATGCATTTCCTTGATCGCGGCGCGCGCCGCCTCCGGATAGTCCTCCGCCTTCATATACGTCCGGCTGCTCTCGGCGGTCGAGTATTTAAAGTCGGGCATGTAGATGTCGACGATGCCCTCCATCAGCTCCAGGCTCTCGAGGGAGTCGTAGGCGCTCGTGTTGTAGACGATGGGGAGGCTCAGCCCGCGGTCGATCGCTTCGACGACGGCCTCGACCACCTGCGGAACCACGTGCTCGGGCGTCACGAAGTTGATGTTGTGACAGCCTCGCTCCTGCAGCTCCAACATCATCGCTGCGATCTCGCCGGGCCGTTTTCCGGCAGGCGCCTTGTGCGGCTTGATGGCCTGACTGATGTCGTAATTCTGACAGAAGACGCAGCGTAGATTGCAGTGCGAGAAGAAGATCGTCCCGGAACCGTTCCACCCGCGGAGGCAGTCTTCTTCGCCGAAGTGCGGAAAGTAGCTGCCCACGAGCGCGTAGCGGCCCGTCTTGCACGCCGAATAGTTGTTCTCCAGCCGGTTCACTCCGCAGTCGCGCGGACACGCCCGGCAGTCCTCCAGCGTAGCCAGCGCCTGCTCGACGCGCCCGTGCAGCTCCTTCGCGCTCAGGGACCGATATGCAGGGGTAAACATAAGGAAATGAGG